>JAUXUR010000016.1 GCA_030680745.1 Alphaproteobacteria bacterium | reverse complement strand
AGGTAGAGAAGCCCTTAAAAAGGGATTACATATTTTAAAAAAATCATTTAATAACATATTAAAATTGCTTTATCAAATGATAGTAACCGTTCATTCAGAGGCTTGCCCCTTTGAGTGAATTTCGTGTGGATCTCTCAGGATCAAGCCGCGGGACGTAGGAAGGGGGGTGGTGTTTATACTTATGGATAATGATATGGAAGCAGGGACGTAGGAGGCGCAGATGTTAAAATTGCATTCATCTTGAATAGTTACAAAATTATTGTATAAAACAAAAACATGTTTTTTTAAACGAAAAATGATCATTGCTAAAAGCAATTATTCTTGACCTAAAATAATTCTTCATCTATATTTATTGCTCTTTAACTTAAGGGCATATGATGGCTGGCACTGACTCAACGCGTCCCTCTACATTAGGTGGGCCTAGTATTATTTTGATTGATCCTCAATTAGATGAAAATATAGGGACAGTTGCACGTGCAATGCTTAATTGTGGGCTCAATGATTTGCGTCTTGTAAGGCCACGTGAAAATTGGCTAAATGATAAAACGCGTGCCTCTTCTTGTGGTGCCGATATTGTTTTAGATCAGGCGCGTATTTGTGCAACAACCCAAGATGCTATCCATGACCTTAACCACGTTTATGCAACAACAGCGCGTGGTCGTGATATGGTGCGATGGGTATTTACTCCACGTGAAGCAGCCTTAGAAATACGAGATTATGTTCTTATTGAGGAAAAATCGGGCATTTTATTTGGTCCTGAACGTGCAGGTCTTCAAAATGAAGATATTTCACTTTGTGATAAACTTATTCGTGTACCGCTAAACCCTTCTTTTTGTTCACTTAATTTAGCGCAAGCTGTATTGCTTATTGGTTATGAATATTATCAGGCAAGTGATCAGACAGAAGGTAAAAGGCTTGTGCGTGCAGGACACAAAAAAGCAGAGAAAAACTTATTACTAAATTATTTTCAGCGGCTAGAATTTGCACTTGATGATGCAGGCTTCTTTAAAGTTGAAGAAAAAAAAGAGTTGATGCTTCAAAAAATTCGTGCTGTTTTTGAGCGAACTGAATTAATGGAGTTTGAAGTTCATCTTTTGCATGGTATATTGACGGCACTTACTGTTGCACCACATAAACCAAAATGCTAAGAAGTGATTGTTGTGTCTCAAAAAAATAAAATTATCTTTTCAGTTTTTCAATTCTATTTATCATGGAATTTGAAAAACACCATTCACATGATATATTGACCATAGATATCTGTTACTCTAAATAGACAAAAATTTTAAAAACAATAAAACTATAGAGATTATCATGCCTCAACAAAATGAAGCCACCTTTTCTATCTTCCAATTTTACTTGACCTTGTTTTCAATTGGCACGCTCGTGATGCTGTTGAATATCGAGTTTTCCGCTGTTAATTTAGCGCTTGTGCCTATTTCGAAAGATATAGACGTTAATTTAAATGACCTTCAATGGGTTTTAAGTAGTTACATCCTAGTTTGGGCAGCGCTTGTCGTGCCTGCCGGACGATTAGCCGATCTTTATGGCAAAAAATTGATGCTCATCATAGGCATATTGACTTTTATGATTGGCTCATTTGTGTCAGGTATCGCAAATCACATTGGTCCCTTGATTATGGGGCGTATTATTCAAGGGATTGGCGCTGCCATTTTATCAGCACCTGCTTATGGTATTATATTTTCATCTGCTCCTGCACGTTTGCAAGGGACTGCTATGGGTATAGTCGCAGGTATTGCAGGTTTTGGACTTGCAATAGGGCCTAGTCTTGCAGGATACATTATTAAAGATTTTAGCTGGCGCTGGATTTTTTATATTAATGTACCTTTAGGTGTTTTGGTTATTACTGCTATTTTTTATCTTGTGCCAAAATCACAAAACGGTAAAAGTCACGGTAAAATGAATTATGGCACTTCCTTACTTTTAATTTTAGGACTTGCTGGATTTGTTTTTGGGCTCAATCAAATTGAAGTATGGGGTTATAAACATAGTCTTTTATGGATTATTCTTATAGGCTCTTTATGTCTTTTGGGGATATTTTATAAACTCGACCAACGATCTGTGCATCAAACTTTACCCAAATCTTTGCTTCACCATAAAACATATCGTGCGACATTAATTACGATGATGTCATTGGCGTATATTTTTGCCCTTACCCTTTTCATGGTTTCTCTTTATTTGCAAAGCACCTTACGTCTTTCGGCCTACGAAGCGGGTATTGCGCTTATGTTCTTTTCTGCAAGTTATGGAATATTGTCACCTATTGGTGGTAAAATTACGGATAAATTTGGCATTCAAATACCCTGTGCTATCGGTGTTTTATGTCTTGCTGCAGGCTTAAGTTTATTGGGTTTTTCGTCTGAAAAATCAACACTTTTATTCCTTGCTTTCCCGCTTTTGTTGTTAGGAATAGGCTTGGGCATTACTTTTCCTGCCATTAATACGGCAATGTTTAAAACAGTGCCACCTGCATTGATGAATACAGGGTCAGCTTTGTTTACAATGGTGATGATGCTTGGGAATACAATTAGTGTGATCGCTTCATCGTCACTGCTTGTTTTTTGGAGCGATTTTAAATTAAAAGGCTTGCTTGAGAAAGCAAATATTACATTAACGCCAGAACATTACGATATTCTGCTTAAAGTTATCTCAAAAGCTGAACATACTAAAGACCAATTACAAGGCTTCAATGAAAAAGAAATCCCAACATTGCTTTCAATCATTGATCAGGCCTTTGTAAAAGGGTTTCATCTTAACATGTGGATTGGTGTTTTTATGGCTTTTGTAGCGCTTTATTATATAATGCGTTATTTTTCAGCAAATGCTTTTCAAAATCAAACGTCAACGCCTATTATGCCGGTACACTAATTTTTAGTCGTGCGTTATTGCGTTATATGGACAGATTTAATAAAGATCTGTCCGTTTATGCGTCATTAGTTTTAAGTGGTTTGAATGCTTAAAAGTATTAAATAAGTTCTAATTTTAATAAAAATTAAATATAAGTAAGTGACATTGATGATCTATAAATATGTATTGTGATTTTTAAAATTGAATCTTATAATTAATTTTACATAACAATAATAAGACCCTCGTTAAATCAAAAAGTTTAACATAAACATACTTTTATGTTTGTTTATAACATAAAAATGTAACTAAATAACTTAAAATTAATCTTGGGAGAAGTCATGTTGAAAAAAATTTGCGCGTTGTATTTTATGTTACTTTTCCTATGCAATCCTTCTGTTTTCGCGACTTTAAAATATGATATTTTTAATATTAAAAAGAATCATAACATTTATTGGACCGATGAAAATGAAAACAAATTACCTATAAATTTTAGTATTGATGATATCGCGACTTTTAAACATGTTGGAAATGAATCTTATGTTTTATATATTGAAAAAAATTGCAACGATAATGATACAGGCATAAAAGAAAAAATTAATATAAAATTTCAACTCAATAAATTAGATAGCAATATAAAAATTTTTGTGCAAGATAGCATAACAGATAGTAAATTAAATATTCACGTTAGCGAGCATGATAAAAATTCATTTTTAATAATTGATAACCAAGATGAATATAATATCCATTTTGATAGAAATCCAATACATCCTGTTTCAATTATATTTAAATCGATCAATCCGGATGAGTCTGAAAATGTCGATCCTATTGATCTTTCTTTTTCTATTTTTAAAGTAAAATCGCAATTAATGGCACCTAAAAAATCATCAAAAAATCGAAGAAAAAGACAAAAACAAAGAGAAAAAAGGCGATTGTTAAAAGAACAAGCATCTTCTCATGCAAATGTTCCTGTACCGCCACCACCACCTCCATTATTAGATTTATCTATACGTAAAACTTATCAACCTATTGTTAAAAAAGAAAAAAAACAAACTGATACGTCGAAACAAATGGTGAGTTCAATAGAACTTCAAGAACAGTTTGATAAATTAAAATCTGCAAAAGACCGTGAATTACCACCTAAAATTCAGGATGTATCTGATTTTAATTTATTTGATGCTTTAAAAAATGGTTTAGATAGTTTTAGGCAAAAAATTAAAGAAGACGAAAGCGATAAAACGGAAAGCTATAGTGATTTTTCGCTTCAAAGCACTTGTAACACTTATTCATGCTTATCCTATACTTTTGTATCAGCTATGTCAGCTATGAAGAAAGATGATGCAGAAAAATATAAAAAAGATGATGACACAGATAATGACGAAGTTGAAGACTTTGCCCAAGATGAAATTGAAGATTTTGTTCTCGTCGAAGACGATGAAATAAAACAAGTTCAAGCGTTAAAATGTACTGATTGCCCAAAACCTATTCAGCAACTCGATAATGACGCTGAAATAATTGCTGTTGATTTGTACGGCGGTGGATTACCACAACAAAATCAAACAACAAATGGATATGCTTTTGATGCAATCACTCTTTATCAAACAGAAGAATCAAGCAAAGATTTAAGTGATCATGCGGAAAGTAAGAAAAAAACTGGATTAAGAGGCATCTTAAAAAAAGCTGGAACGGCTAAATCAAAAATTGTTGGTATATTAAAAAATACAAAAAAAGAAAAACCTGTAATACAAGATGAGACATTACGGGATGATGTTGTCGTTACACCAAGACGTTTATCAGTAACGCATATGCGCAATATTTTTGAGACGCCCTCTGGATCAGTATCAATGGCTAATTCTCCTCCCAATGCTTTACCTAAAAGAATGCTATCTGAACGACCCAGATATTCATCTATAACGCATTTAAACGCGCCGTCTAATGAACCCAAAGATAAATTACTCGGCTTTGATGAAGATAAAATACTTCAAAAAAGAACATCTGTTAAAGACCTTAAGGCTTTATTTGAAGAACAACCAAGCGAATCACTCCGTTCAAAACCTGCATTGCCCCGAAGCGTTTCTTTTCAAAATATAAAACAAGTAGATGATGACACCTCATCTAAGAAATCTTTAGGATTGAAAAGAAAAATTTTTATGAAATCTACATTACATAAAAACGATTCAAAATCTTTAGAAGGTCAAAAATCTAAAACGCCGTTTATAGGAAAAGAAAACTAACAGATTGAGAAAAAAAGTTTTTTAAGTTTTTTCCTTAAAAAAGCTTGAATGTAAGCTCAAATTTTGCTAAATAATGTCAGGGCGTTAAATCCCTAATAAAAGCGGTCGTGGCGGAATTGGTAGACGCGCAGCGTTGAGGTCGCTGTGAGATAGCATCTCGTGGAAGTTCGAGTCTTCTCGACCGCACCATTCTCGAAGTTAAGCAATCAAATATATTTTAAGAGATTTTAAAGTGAAAAATTGTGTGAAGCTATTTTTATGTAGCGTTTATTTTGCTGTTTTTTCCACCTTTGTTTTCGCTGTAGAAATATCAGAAGATAATTTTGATCAATTTTTCAATAATTCTTATAATGCGTGGTTTTTAAATCGTGAATATTGGGAAACTTCAATAGAAAACAAAAAAGAAAAAATATTAATGCTTGATGTTTTTCTAAATGAAGAAGAAATAGATTTTTTACAAAAATTATTTCCTAATATTACAATATTAGTTATTCGTGTAGATACAAAAAATTCTTTTTTTCATGAAGACGAGCTTTTTTTTGGCGAACTTGATTGGGATGTTGATGAGGGTTTGAATATTGTTGATAATAAAAAACAATCTGAATTTACATCTATTCAAATAGAAAAATTATTAAATATTTATCCATCTATTACAACATTTCACTTTATAAATAAAAATGATATTCAAATGTGGTTAAATAATTTTGAATTTTTTAAAAAATTAACGCATTTAAACATTGAAACAGATACATTAACAAATGAACAACTTCATAAATTATCCAATTTAGAATTAGAATTTTTTAGATTGATCTATACATTACCAAGTACCAATATAAAAATTTTAGATAAAATGAATTGTCGTAAAGAAGTACAAAAAAAATAATTACTTTGGACATAAAATTTTTTAATAAATATTAGATTGTATGTTTTTCGTAATTTCTTAATCCTTCTATATAATGCCCCCATAAAATAGAACAGTAGCCAAAGGAGAGATTCAGCCTTAATGTTCTTAATTTTGGGGGGCGCTATATAATGTGACTTTAACTTTTTATGATAAAAAAGATTTAGAGTTTCTAGCTTGAAGATAATTCCATACATTCAGCTGGATCTAGAATTTGATTTAGCCACTCCTCAATAGCTTCATCAGAATCTTGTTCTTTTAATGTTTCTAGCATTAATTCTTTTTTTATTTTAATATCTTGCGCATCTTTTTCTAAAGAATAGGACCAATCATCCTCAGATATATAAAAATCTTTTTCTTTTAATGTTTCCGTTATTAATTCCTTAATTTTTTTTATAATTTCTCTTTTTTTTTCTAAGATGATTTCTTTTTCTAATGCTTTTTTCAATTTAATCATTATTTTTCCACTACTACCATTACTAGTCATATTAAGTAGCTGTATATATTCTTCATTTTCTAACAAAAACTCTAGTGTAATTTTATTAAACAATTCAATAATTAAATCTTTTGCAGATGTCGTTTTAATGTCGGTATTACCAATATCATTTCTAGCTGATTCATCACATTGTTCGAATGTTGTTGAATTGGGTTGAGCTAAAGGAAGCGTAGATAATTTTGTTATTGCTTTCGGTTGTGCCAAATTCAGTTGCACCAAAGGAAGTGTAGATGAATTTGCTATTGGTTTTGGTTGCGCCAAAGACGGTTGCGCTGGTGGTGAAATTCTGGACGAATTTGTTGTTGATTTGATCTGCGTGGAGGGAAGTGCAGATGAAATTGTTTGGGCTAAAGGAGGGGTATTTCTTGATTGTATGGGTAAGTTTGATTGAGGCGAAGAAAGTACATTTTTTGGTAGAGGTTGATTTTGTGTGATAGGGTATGTCGTTTGAGATTCTTCAGATGGATATGTACCGGGATAATATGTTTGAAAATGCAATGGGGTACCACTTTCTTGGTAAAGTGCAACTGCTTGAGTACAAGATATAAATTCTAATGGGTTAGTTTGCTGTTTTGTTCTATGTTGTTTAGGCATTTCTGGATTGTAATGATGGAACGGACGATCTTGTGGTTCAACAGCTTCACTGTGCCATTGCAATTGGCGGGCAGTTCTTGATGCTAGTATATTTGGGTTATTAAAATGATTTTGTTGTTGAATGGGAAAATGCGGGAGCGTTGGTATGTGCGCTCTAGTATTTTGTTGTATTGTTGGCTGTTGCTGAATATCAAAACTGCCGTTTGATTTTGTACTACCACAAGTTGCGCTTCGTTTTGCTTGTGTTTCATTTTGAGATGAATCGATGCTTCTTTTCTTTGATTGAGTTTTTTGAGATTTAAATTGGTATTTTCTTGCTTCTTCGTGATATTCAAAAATTCTTAAAATTTTATGATCTGTAGAAAGTAGACAGGGATTTTGAATAGGGTATTTTTTGTTGCCAATATAAAAAATTGTATGCATTATTCCATTATGCAATTCCTGATTTATTTCAATTCGCTGTGCAGAGAAAGACTCAATTTTAACATGAGATCCTTTGTTGCTTATATTCATACCCGTTTTACAAAAATTAATTTTATACCCATTGATATCAATTTGAATTATTGCTTCATTTACATCCCTCAGCGTAATTGTTGCATCCACAACATATGTAAAAAATAATGCAAATACCATAATAATTTTTTTCATTTTAGTAATTCCTTATTTTCTTGGTGTGGTTATATTACAAATTAATCTAAATCATTCTTATACGGATAGCATGCATTGTAAAGTCACAACATAAAAATCAATATATCAAGATGAATGGTCACAACGATTAATTATATGTTTTAATTAAATAAATATGATAAAATGAAGCTTATGAAGCGTATCGAATCCCGCAAATTGATTATTAGAGACGATAACGGGACCACAATATTTGTGCATCGATTGTTTCAACTAAATGATCTAATGGTTTTTGATGTAACCCTAACAATCTTTTAATAAAAGATCCTTGAGCTAATTGAATATATTTTATTTTAACGTTTTTACCGAATTTCGCGTAAATTGTTGGATATAAAAGTCCAATCTCATCGATCAGACCTAATTCTTTTGATTTTTTACCTGACCAAAAATCACCTTGAAAAAGAATATCATCCTCTGCTTGGAGACGATGAGTGCGTCTTCCTTTGACATAAGCAATAAAATGTTGATGGATATCGTTTTGAATGTCTTTAATACGTTTGATATCATCTTGATTTTCTGGCAAAAATGAATCCAATTGGTTTTTGCTTTGACCGGACGTATAAACGCGTCGCTCAACACCTATTTTTTCAAGTAATTTAGGAAACCCAAAACCAGCTGCAACAACACCAATTGAACCTATAATCGATGATTCAAGAGCAATAATTTTTTCTCCAGCACAAGCGAGCCAATAACCACCAGAGGCTGCAACATCTTCAACGAAAGACCAAACAGGTACTTTGTTGCGTTTGCTTAATTCTAAAATACGATCAGCTATAAGATTCGCTTGTCCCGGCAATCCACCAGGTGAATTAATAATAAGACATAAAAGATCAGGTTTACATTTAAATGCTTCATCAATAGGTTCACGTAAAGATTCAAATTGAAGAGATCCTTGCCCGTGAGATTTTTGACCAATAACACCCGCTAATCTTAGAATAGTAACACGCTTCTTTTTTGGTCCAAATAAACGCTGAAACCAGGATAATTTAAAAGATTTTGAACCTTCACTTTTTTGTGATTCATCTAAAACTTGAGATATTTTTTTTGGCACACCAACCCCCTATGCAGCTTTAGCTACAGAATCATCAATCAGCAAATTATAAATATCTGTTTTATCCGTTAAATGCCTTAGTCTTTCGCATAAAGTATGATCTTTAAAAAGACGCGCAACACGGGCTAATGCTTTTAAATGATCAGCGCCAGAAGCATCAGGTGCAATTAAAAGAAAAACAAGATCAACAGGATGATTGTCTAGGGATTCAAAATCAAGAGGTTCCGTTAACGTAATGAAAAGTCCATATGTTTTAGTAAGTCCAGCAATCTTTGCGTGGGGAATGGCAACACCATTCCCTACACCTGTTGATCCTAGTTTTTCACGCGTAAAAATTGCTTCAAACAAATCTCCCTGAGGCAGAGAAAGATGAATTGAAGCAATTTCAGCCAGTTGTTCAAATAAATTTTTCTTAGTTGTTACTTTAAGTTGCGTAACAATACGGTTAATTTGAGGAAGTAAATCAAATAATTCCATCGTCTCACTTTAACTGTTTTTAGGATCAATCCAGCCTATATGTCCATCAGGACGTCTATAGACTACATTTATACCACCATGTTTTTTATTACGGAAAACAAGCGTTGCAATATCGCGTAAATCCATATGCATAACTGCTTCGCTTACACTGAATGAGTCAATATTTGTTTCCATTTCAGCAATAACAATTGGTTGCGCATCATGTTCAATCAATTCTTCAGAGAAAGGATTGTTTTCGAGTACATATTGCTGCGCTGAAAGCGTATCAATCGCATCAGTAACGCGTTGATTACGATGCTCTTTTAATTTTGTTTTATAGCGTTTAAGTTGACGTCTAATTTTATCTGCAGCCATGTCATAAGCAACATAAGCATCATCGGCCGCTGCATGCCCTTGAATAACAAGACCTGCTTGAGGATGAAGCGACAATTCGACAAGAAATTGATGACGTTGCTTGGAGAAAGTAACCCGCCCATCGATGGGGTGTTGAAACATACCACGTGTGACTTCGGTTAAAATTTCCATGACATAGGTTCTCAATGAATCGCCTACATCAACATGCTGACCTGTAATTGTGATATTCATCCGTTTCTCCTTTTTGTTCTTAATATCATTATAGCAAAATTTTAAGATTTTCGCTCTAATTTAAGGGTGTTAACGATTTTAATTGGTTATTCATGACCATCAACATCGGAATGTCTAAAACCGGAAGAGATTTTAGCTCTTTAATCATTTCATCGATCGGTAAAATAGGCTCATTGTGCAAATCTAGCCAATTTTGCATCAAAACTTCCTTAATATTTTCCTTATGATGCATCATGTCAATTGTTATACCTGCCTGATGTGCATAAAACTCTTCAACAAGCGACGAAATTGCAATTTTTTGCCATTGATTTTCAACATCAACCAGACGCGCAGATTGTCTAAGCCAATTAAGAGAGAATCTTTTACCAACAGCAAAAAATACACTTGCTACCTCAATAACACTTAAATGTGTATAATGTCCAATACGAATAATATCACAAGCTGAATTTAAGAATGACATATTGGCAATACTGCGCGCTAAAGATTCAGGCACATTTTGGCGGGTAAATTCTGAAACCCTAGTTTCCAAATGATCCTGGTCATTTTGATCAATAATTTGATTAAAAGATTCTGTTAGAATTTTTATATCTTGACCAAAAAATTCTATATTTTCATTGAGCTTAAGCGGGTGCGCGCAATAACGTAACAACCACAAAGTTACACGCTGTAACAAACGTCTCACACGACCAACAAGCATTAATTGAACATTTACGGCCACTTTACCATCAAGTGCTTCAATTTGTGACCATATATCATCTAAATTAAATATGTGTCGTGTGATAAGATAAGCACGCACAACATCACTTGCTGAAGATCCTGTTTTTCTAATTTTTTCATTTACAAAGGCAATACCGGCTCTATTCACGATGTCATTCGTCACCATCATCGTTGTAATTTCGTGTTTCAAGCTATGTTTTAAGATTTGCTCTGGAAATTGTTCTTGAATTTGTTTCGGAAAATAATGCATTAATTCTTGATCTAAGGCAGGATCATCGGCAAATTTGTTATCCGATAAGCTACGTGTCAACGTCAATTTTGCATGCGCAATAAGAACTGATAATTCAGGCCTTGTTAGACCTTTTTTATGCAATCTACGCTCTTTCATTGTTTCTTCATCAGGCAATTTTTCAAGAACGCGATCGAGCATTCCTTTCTTTTCAAGATACTGAATAAGTCTTGAATAATGATTGGCGTGATCAAATCCTTGTTCTTCAGCATGGGTTAAGGCTTGCGTCTGAAGATAATTATCACGAATCACAAGTTTTCCAACTTCATCTGTCATTTCAAGAAGAAGTTTATTGCGGTCAATAAGTGTTAATTCTCCAGCTCTCATAACATCATTTAAAAGAATTTTGATATTAACTTCATGATCGGAACAATTGACGCCACCCGCATTATCAATAGAATCTGTGTTAAGTCTGCCCCCATTCAATGCAAATTGAATCCGTCCTAATTGTGTTATAGCAAGATTTGCACCTTCACCAATAATTTTGGCGTTTAATTCTTTTGCATTAATACGCAAAGCATCATTAGCACGATCCCCAACTTCTGCATTATTTTCAAAACTTGATTTGATAAAAGTGCCAATGCCCCCAAACCATAATAAATCTATTTTGAAACGTAAGATTTCACGAATAAGTGCATTTGGCTCTATTTCGTCCTGCGTTAAACCAAACAATATTTTAATTTCAGGTGTTAAAGTGATTGATTTTTCAGAACGCAGAAAAACACCACCGCCTTTAGAAATTGATTTTTGGGTGTAATCTAACCAAGTGGATCGTGGTAAATCAAAAAGTCTTTTACGTTCATTAAAACTTGTTAAAGGATCGGGATTGGGATCAATAAAAATAGCGTGATGGTTAAAAGCTGCAATTAACTGTATCTTGTCAGATAATAACATGCCATTGCCAAAAACGTCGCCCGCCATATCGCCTACACCAATACAGGTAAAGCTTTCATTTTCGATATCTTTGTCCATTTCATAAAAATGACGTTTAACAGATTCCCAAGCACCTTTTGCTGTAATACCCATTTTTTTATGGTCATAACCGGCAGAACCACCGGACGCAAAAGCATCCCCTAACCAGAAATTGTATTCTTGTGATATTTTATTGGCAATATCTGAAAAACTTGCCGTTCCTTTATCAGCGGCTACAACAAGGTAAGGATCATCATTATCACGTCTTATAACATTTTTAGGATAAATGATTTGATCTTCATATAGATTATCTGTGAGATCTAAAAGCCCCCGAATAAGAATCGAATAACAATCAATAACTTCTTGAGATGTTGGATTAGGTGATTTGACAACAAAACCACCTTTTGCACCCACAGGCACAATCAATGCATTTTTAATTGTTTGAGCCTTCATAAGACCTAAAACTTCAGTTCTGAAATCTTCCCGTCTATCAGACCACCTAATGCCACCACGTGCGACTTTACCACCCCTTAAGTGAATAGCCTCAACTTTAGGAGAATAGACAAAAACTTCATAAAATGGTTTGGGTAATGGCAATTCATCTATTTTACGGGAATCAAACTTAATCGCTACATAAGGGTGTGATTTTCCAAAAGCATTCTTTTGAAAATAGGTAACACGTAAACTTGCGTGAAGAAGATTTAAAAAGCGTCGAATGATGCGATCTTCATCAGCGTTTTTAACATTGACGAGTTCTTTTAAAATATAGGTGCTTTTTTCTTGAATCTTCGATTGGTCAATTGATTCATTTTTAGGATCAAAATAAAGATAAAAAATGTCTACAAAGGTTTTAGCCAAATGAGAATGTTTAACCAATGTTTCTTCAAGATAATTATGGCTAAAATGGACCCCGATTTGACGCAAATAACGAGAATACGTTCTTAAAATCGTTATTTCTTTCCACGTTAATTGAGCTGTTATGACGAGTGCATTTAAATAATCGTTTTCAATTGCACCTTCCCATAATTTAAGAAAAGCATTCTCAAATTTTTCTTTGATTTGATCCAAATCAATTTTGAGTTTTGAACTTAAGCAAAATTCGTGAATCCATAAGGATTCATCAAGTTCTTGAACTTTCACTTCAAAGGGCACTTCACTGATCGCGCGTAATCCCATTCCTTCAAACATTGGCATAACATCTGATAGATGAATGGGTGATGCAAGATGGTAAAGCTTAAGATAAATAAGTTCCTCGTCTTGATCTGGAAGTTGAAATAAATTAATACCTAATTTTTGACTTTGAATGACATCAAAACAAATTTCAATATCAACAAGCGCAAATTCAGGCGCATATTTATCGCGATACGAAAAAGGAAAAGCTTGAGAAAACTGACGGAAATAATCGCGCCCTAATTCTTCACCTTTTTTATTTAACAAAACAAGACGCAAATGATCTTGCCATGTTTCAGCAGCTAAGCTTAAATGTTCTGTAATTTCTTCTAAATTATAAAGGGGTAAAAACCCTCGTTTAATGCGTAAAATAACATGAAGTCTGGCCAAATTATCATCAGAAATATGGGTATAAAATGCAGATACTTTACCATTAAAAGAAAGTTCCAGAATTTTTAAAAATTTTTCACGCAAGGCTGTATCATATCTGTCACGCGGCACATAAACAAAGCATGAAATACTTCTTCCAAACGGATCTTTACGTATAAAAAGAGCAATTTCAGGACGCGCCATAAGCTCTAAAATACCTAAAGATATTTCATATAATTCTTCGGCTGAAATTTGAAAAAGTTCATCACGTGGAAAGCTATTTAAAATATGGGTAATGGCTTTACCGTCATGGCTTTTTGGGTGATAACCCGATCTTGTGACAATAGATGAGGCTTTACGTCTGCAAATAGGAATAAGTTCTGGCTTATCGTGGTAAGCAGAGGCTGTAAAAAGACCAATAAATTGATAATCACCTACAACATCTCCTTTAGGAGAGAATTTTTTAATAGAAACAATGTCTAAAAAACTAGGACGATGAACGGGTGATCTTTTTGTACTTTTGCTAAAAATAATTAAATCGGGACGTGTGGATAAGGCATGAACTTCTGGCGGCACATCCCCATTATCTTCATCTTCATAAAGCATAAAAGCGGGATCTTTAAAAAGCCCTAAAGCTTCATCTGAAAGAACACGATTTTGAATTTTACCATTTTTCGCAGAATAAAGATATTCGCGATAGCCTAAAAACGTAAAATGGTCTTGATCTAACCATTGAAGAAAAGCACGCGCTTCTTCTTCATCTTCAATTTTAAGACCTGGCACAAAAGTCATATCATTAATAACAGAGTATAATTTTTTGCGCATTATTTGCCAATCATGAACTGATTGGGCTACGTTTTCGAGTACGCGTCTAAGGTTTGCTTCAATATCATTTTTTTGGAATTCACTTAAAGATTCATTCAATTGTAAAAGCATAACACATTCAACTGAAATTGTTTCCTTAGACGTATCTGATGTTTTAGGGAAATCCATTATTTTCCCATTTTTATCACGCTCAATAACAAAAACTGGATGGAGAAAAAGAGAGGGCGAAAATCCTAAACGTAAAAGCTCAGAGGAAATAGAATCAACGACAAAAGGCATGTCTGTTTGAATAATTTCAATGATTGTTTTTGGGCCCAACCAATTGTTTTCTTGATCATAATTGCTTTTTAATCTAATTTTAAGTTCGTTTTTTTGACGATCTTGTAAAAATTCCCAAACGCCACTTACATAATGCGCAAGATGTTCAGGTGATGCATAAATAAGATCATCTTTTGTTAAATGGTCAAAAAAATGTCTGGTAAAAAGCGTTAGAATTTCTTTTTTAGTTGAAGGAAAATAATGGCTTGCTAAATCAATAATTTTTTCAATTTGTTCACTTTTACGGTTTTTCATCATATTAATGGCCTGTACTTTACCCATAAAATTTATATCCTTCACTATATTATTCTAAAACCTTAGACAAACCAAGAAACATACTCAAAAAATACTTATTTTTTATCAAATTCTGCCCCCCAAAGATGCTCACGCTCAATCCACCCTGTATGATTTTTATGGTTACTCAGCGTTAATCTGCACCAATTTCCTTTGCACAATTTTAATTGACCAATGATACCATCGCCAATTGTTACAATGATAGAAGAACTAGCTTGAGGCGCACGTCTTAAAAAGGCCTTAGATGTGTTAATCATAGCCGTTTTATTGCCTGTTAGCATCGACTGGAAAACCCAGCCAATCGTACCATCATGAAGTTCAATTTTACGCCAATTTTCTTGTTCAGCAATAACTTTAACGGGAAGGAATTTTTTTTTAATAACCCAAGAAATGGGATAACGTGTTCCAGGACCGCTTCTTAAATTAACGTCTGCTGATCTTAAAGCTGCAAATCGCGGAATGGGAAGACCTGAATTGAGAGGAAGTTTTGCGTAAAGATACGTATTTTCAGCCATACTAAAAATTAGACAAAAACTAAAAAAATGAGCTAATGTCTTAATCACAATGCATCCTTTTGAACCGAAAATGTCAATACCATGAAAAATATACCTAAAATCTTTGATAAAGCCTATATTAAATCGATACGGACAAAAACGCTACCTTTACTTCCGCCTTTTAATTTTTTACATTATGAAATAAATGAAAGGCTTATTGAAAGATTAAAAGAGTTTAATCGCTCTTTTGATACAGTTTTAATCCTAGGGTCTAAAAGTAATAATTTATTTAATTATTTAGAAAATAATAATAACTTTCAAAATATTACAATAATGGATTTTGGACACTTAAAAAAACATGAAAAATATAACTTTATTCAAGGCGATGAAGAAAATTTACCTTTTGCGCCAAATAGTTTTGATCTGATCATATCGTCTACCCATTTGCATATGACCAATGATTTGCCAGGTGCTTTAAAACAATTTCATACAAGTCTTAAAAACAATGGCGTTTTTATAGGGAGTCTTTTTGGTGGTGAAACACTTTACGAATTAAAAGAATCCTTTTATAAAGCTGAAATGACTTTAACCCAAAAAATATTCCCCCATATCATTCCCATGATTGAGGTCAAACAATTAGGGGATTTGCTCAAACGCGCAGGATTTGAACTCCCCCTTAGCACCGAAGATCGCCTTGAAGTAACTTATTCGCATCCCCTCAATCTTTTAAGAGATTTAAAACAAATGGGTGAATCAAATACATTAGACCAACGTTCACGACAATTTTTAAATAAAAAAGTTTTTGATAGAATGTGTTATAACTACATAAGTGATTTTAGCATTGAAGAAAATAAAATTTTGGCAAGCTTTGACCTGCTTATTGGTTCTGGCATGAAGATTTGATATAGTAAAGTAACTTCAAATTGATACATCGTCAAACCTTCCTCATGTAGAAAGGGACTACACATCGCGCGTCATTCCTTGTCTGAATTTAAAGTTATTTCACTATATTTTCACTAAGGAATAAACACTCGACCTCCACAGTTTGAAAGAGAAGAATATATGGCAAAAAATATAGAAAATTTAATCAAAGGTTATCAAAAATTTAAAGAAAATTATTTTGACGGGACGTCCTCAACTTTTGAAAGTCTTGTACGTTTAGGACAACAGCCTAAAATTTTAATGATTGCTTGTTCAGATTCACGTGTTGATCCAGCTATTATTACCAATTGTGAGCCTGGCGATTTATTTGTTATTCGCAATGTGGCTAATCTTGTGCCACCTTATCAGGCGGATGATTCTCTTCACGGCACAAGTGCTGCGCTTGAATTTGCTATATGTAATTTACAAGTACAACATGTCATCGTTTTTGGGCATAGCCAATGCGCTGGCATTCAAGCACTTCTTGATCATGCAATAACGCCATATCTGCCCTATAGCTTTATAACCAAATGGATGGAATTAGCCCAACCTGCTTGTGATCAAACCTATCTACAGCATGCTGAAGCGAACCCAGAAGCAAAAAATCATTTTTGCGGCAAATATGCCATTATAAACTCACTCAAAAATCTTATGACGTTTCCATGGATTAAGGAAAATGTTCAAAAAAACAATTTAATTATCCATGGTTGGTTTTTTGATTTATCAACGGGCATTATTAATGCATATAACGATAAAATAGATCAATTTGAAGAATTATAGTCGACAGACATTGGAAGGATACATCGTCACGCCTTACTCATGTATATAGGGATACACTTCGTTCGTTGTTCCTTGTCTACTTCTCAAGGCTATCGACTATATAAAATTTTAATCCTTATACCCAAATGATTTGGAAATGTCGATTTTTAGGCATGAGATTTGAGGTGATTTTTGATGCCAAAAATAACGACAGGTAATTGTTTTACCTTAGAAATTTTTGGTTCAAAAAGCGGCCAAAAATCATAGACTAAAAACGGTAGTTTCAGATAATTTGGGTATATATATTGAAAAATTAAAACATTTCATGGCATTATGCTGACGATAATAATTTTATAGAGGAACCCTAAAGAATGAAGAAATCACTTTTGCTTATTGCTGCTTTTTCTTTCGTCTCCAATATCACTTTTGCCGAAGAAAAAACAAAAGAAGAACCTGCCGCTATCAGCCAACACACCATTACGCTTAACCATTATAAGGATGGATCTGCACAAATTGTATCTGCTGATCATCAACATATTGCACCTGAAAAAGGACATCCAAGCGAAAAACAAGCCATTCTTTTTTCTGATAAATTGGTTAATTCATCTAAAAATGCTGTAAAAAAAGTTTCAACAAATGCACGTCCTGCTGAAAGAGGTCTTAAACCAACATTGACGCAAATTGTGAGCGAAACACCAAGTCAGCATATTAAAGACCCTATTCAAGCACATGCACAAAACGTACATACAAATGCGGCACCTGCAGCACATGCGGAAGCTGTTGTACAACCTGTGTCAGCTGAATAAAATTAAAATAACCCCCGTTTTAGCGGGGGTTAAGAAAACTTGATGTTCAATTTGAGGTTATTTCATTACAAGCTGCAGCTCTACTCAAACGATCATTAATCGCGCCCCCTAAACCTTCATTCGGAATGGGCATAACGGCGATACCGCTTGATTCTTGTGCATCAAGAATATGTAATGCTTCAAAAAAATGACTTGCAGCTTCTACCAGATCACCTTTTTCACTTAAATTATATACATATCCTTTTGTAGCAAGTGGATGCGGCCCAAAAGCAAGAAGCACTTCATTCTCTTTAATCTTAGTCACATTTAGACGTATTTTATGATTCGGCGCATAATGGCTTTTTAATTGGCCAGGTGCAATCAAAGGCGCATCAATTTTATCAGTACTACATCCAATTATTAAATTGGGGATATATTCTTTTAATGTTTCGAAAGAAACAAAACCAGGTCGTAATAAAGTTGGAATGGGACCTGATAAATCCAAAATAGTGGATTCAAGTCCAATAACAGATGTGCCGCCTTCAAGAATGTTTGGTGCATTATCACCAAATGAAGCATGCACATGGACAGCTTTCGTAGGACTTATTTTACCTGAAACATTGGCGCTTGGCGCTGCCAATGGTAGATTTATTTTTTTCAGTAATTCAAGGGCGATAGGATGATTTGGAATACGCACACCAAGGGTTTGAAGACCCGCGGAAGCAAGTTTGGATATGGGTGAATCTGATTTAAGGGGTAAAATCAAAGTTAATGGACCTGGCCAAAAAAGAGTACCCAATTTTAAGGCTAGATCTGAAAATTCAACATAATGTTGTGCTTGCTCAATTGAATAAAAATGAACGATGAGTGGATTAAATGATGGCCTGTTTTTAAGACGATAAATTTCAGCAATAGCCATATCACTTGTAGCGTCAGCGCCAAGACCATAAACAGTTTCGGTGGGAAAGACAATCGCTTTTTTATTGTGTAAAAAGGCAATCGCTTCATCGAGAGAGATAAAAGACATCATTTTATTTCAATTGTTAATATCTGTTATATTTAGTAGGTTTTAATACAAAAGTAAAATCAATCTTAACTCTTCCTGCTTCAATCTGTGGAGGGCGTTAGATTTCAGGATTCGACATACTCATGTATAAAGGATACACTCCGTGTGTCTCACCATTCATCTTCCTACCCACATTTTGAAACCGATTGAGTACACGGAATGAAATCATTTAAAGATATGCCGCACTTACTAAACACGCAAAAAGAAAAACCATCTTTTTGGATACGAGATGACGATTTAACGATACCTAATCCTAAAATGGATCAATTCTTAGATATTTGTGCGTCTTTTGCAATACCAGTCTCATTGGCCGTGATTCCAGCAGGGATGTCAAAAAATTTAAAGAATTATACACAAAATTATCCCAAATTATCCATTTTGCAACACGGTATTTGTCATGAAAATAAGGCGATAGCACAGCAAAAAAAATCAGAATTTATATCTTTTGATGATGCGCAATTACAAAATCTTTTGAGTGAAAAAAAACGCATGGAAGAACTTTTTGAGGACTCATTTAAACCCATTTTTGTGCCGCCCTGGAATAGAATGGATATGTCCTGGAAAGAACACATTTTAAAGCACTACAATCTTATTTCTGCTTTTGGCATTCATCTGGATGCATCTTATGTGAATACACATCTTGATCTTATCAATTGGAAAAAAAGATGTTTTAAAACCGAAGAGGAATTATATGTTGAATTGGAAAATTTATTAAAAAAAACGTCTAATATCGGTGTTTTGTCACACCATTTTATTTATAAAAAAAACGATTGGACGATATTTAAAAACTTATTACTTTCTTTAACGTCATAAAAAACATTAAGATTTATATTGATTTTGAATTTTACTATGGTATAAATACACCATTGTTTATATAAATTAAGAGGTTTACTGTGATAAAAAAAATTTCTACCGTCCTATTTCCAGCTTTTCTATTTTTTTCTTCAACGAATTATTTAGAAGCAACTTTTATTGATGGCCTTGTTGAAAGTGCAAAACCTGATAGATCAACACCTTGGATGCTTTTCGATCAACCCAATATCCAATTTAATGAATATAATATTTCTGCTTTGGACCTTGCTTGTGGTTTCAGGGCGTTCGGATATGCTTCACGTAATGATGCCATTGATGCGATGCTGAGCGCACTTGCTGATATAGACGAACAATATGAAAATCGTAATGCACAATTACGTGTCTATATTGAAAATGATTGTGGCGATAATGTTGAAGATTATTTAAAAAGTCTTAAAAACACACAATACGAACTTCCTTATACCATTAATAGATATATAGATAGCGATATTGATAAAAATCTTGAAGAATTTACATATACACTTATTAATGCTTTTGCTTTATTGAACAATATAAGCCTTTGCATTTACGAAGAAGTCAAAGATGAGAAAAAAACTATTTCTTTAACGCATTCATTCAGATGCGATAAAAGTGATAAAATACTACATCTTTTAAGTCGTGGGTTACATTACAATAAATTAGTTTTTACATCTGACGAAAATGAAAATTTAAGGGCACAGGATGCAGAAAATAATTATTTGAGTGAGTTACACGTTTTTTATGAACGTGAATTAGGCAATAAAGTAATGCAACCTTCTTTTAATAATCCTTTGTTCGATTATAATTTTTCTTCTAATATCACAGAACAATCTAATAAATTTAATGCAGATGAACAAAAAAAAATAAATTATTTTAATAATATGATGTTTTCATCTGATCAACGAGAACCATCTATTGTAGATAAAATTAATATTATTGAGGATTATACAGCTGAACAATCAACAAATGTAGAACAAAATCCGATGACGCCAATTTATCCAGGCATGCTTCATAAAGTTTCTGCATTAATTACAAATGAATCAGTTTTTAACGATATATCAAATGGTTATTTTGATACGCTTAAAAAAGAAGCATCTGACATTGATTATATTGAAATGTTAGAGAATCAGATGGATCTTTTACATTCAAATGTTGTAAATAGTATTAACAACGAAAGAGAACGTACTCAAGTCAATTTAGCCAATGAGATGTCAAGTAATAATCATTCTTATAATATTATAGATAATAATTCATTGAATAATATTACGTATAATAATGATGGTAATATGGATCTAGGTGACGATTTTTATTATAATCCGAATGATTTTAATTGATTACCAGACTTCAAGCATATCACTCCCTTGTTTCCCTGGATCCGCATTCGAGCCCTATGGGCTCTCATTGGTCCAGGGAAACAATTGAGTTGTTTGCAGATTTCGAAAAAGAGTTATATGTTGTCTTATGCATTAACAATCTATCACAACTTAGCAGTCGCGTTCTTCAACCAAATCTTAGTCTCTGCATCCACCAAATCGTTTAATTTTTCATAAACCTTTGTGTGATACTTATTAACCCAATCGATTTCAACTTGCGTTAATAAATCCTTATCAATCAAATGACGATCAATAGGCGCATAGGTTAAAGTTTCAAGCGATAACATAGGACGATTATTCGTATTGCCAGATTCTTGCACTGCCACAAGATTTTCAATGCGAATGCCATATTCACCCGCTACATAATATCCAGGTTCATTCGAAATGATCATACCCTTGCGAAGTGCCACATTATTAGGTGCTTTTGAAATACGCTGTGGGCCTTCATGAACATTCAAATAGCAACCCACACCATGTCCAGTACCGTGATCATAATCAAGGCCTTCTTGCCATAACGGATAGCGCGCGATAGCATCCAATTGATGACCGCTTGTGCCTTCAGGAAAACGTGCATTGCCAAGTGCTATATGTCCTTTTAAAACAAGCGTAAAATGCTTTTTTTGAGTCTTGGTTGGCGTACCAATCGCAATTGTACGTGTAATATCAGTCGTGCCATCCAAATATTGCCCGCCTGAATCAATTAAATAAAGCATATTGGGTGCAATAGGACGATTTGTTTCAGGACTTGATTTATAATGAACAATTGCGCCATTAGGGCCAGCACCTGAAATTGTATAAAAACATATGCCTTGAAACATAGGATCTTCTTGGCGACATTCTAGTAATTTTTGTTGTGCTGACATTTCGGTGATTTCTTCAGTCAATGCAGCCTTTGATACCCACGCTAAAAATTTTGTAACGGCAGCCCCATCACGAATGTGGGCTGAACGAACGCCTTTTAATTCAATCTCGTTCTTTTGAGCTTTTGGCAACAAACAAGGATCTTGCCCATAAATAAGTTCTGCATTTGATTGACGCAATTTAGCATCCACCCAAAAAGGGATGGTTTGGCGATCAACAAGAATTTTTTTCTGGGAAAGCGACAAGAAATGTTTTTCAAGCTCATGCTTTTCGGCGAAATGAACTTCATTCCCCAAATATATTTTAATTTCTGAGGATAATTTTTCAGATTCAATAAACCAAGCGACGTGACCTTTTGTATCAATCAACGCAAAACTTAAAGGTAAGGGCGAAAGCTCTACATCATTACCGCGTACATTCAAAAGCCAAGCAATTGAATCTGGTAAAGATAAAAAAGCATAATCAGCATGTTGTTTGATTAAATCTTGTGCAATTTGTGCGCGTTTATCAGAAGATTTTATGCCAGCATGCGTTATATTATGAATTTGAACAGGCGTTAAAGGTATTTTCGGTCGGTCGCTCCAAATAAGATCAATTAAATTTTGCGCAACAGGCACAAAAGTCACTTGTACGCCTACTAATTTTTCTTCATAAGATTTAATTTCTTCAGGCGTATGAAGCCATGGATCAAAACCAATACGTGATTTTGGTGCAATATTCTTTTGAATCCACGAGGATGCTGGCTTAATCCCCAATTCTTCGTAATCATAAAGATCATTTGGTACTTCATGTTGGACTTGAAGCGTATAACGACCATCTACAAAAATGGCAGCTTTTGTATTTGCAACAATTGCAAAACCAGCAGAACCTTTAAATCCTGTTAAATAAGCAAGTCGTTCAGAATGAAATGCTACATATTCACCCATATGCTCGTCACCACGAGGCACAAAAAAAGCATCAAGATTGTTTTTTTTAAGTTCTTGTCTTAATAATACTAGTTTTTCTTTTGAGTTCATGATGATGCCTTTATTTGATGTGTTAGTATGAGACAAGTCCATTCTCCTAATCTAATTCTTTTGTATAGTTTTAAGTCTTGCATGAAATGGGCATAAAGCACCATATTTTCTTGACGTCCAAGAAGTCCTGCTAAAATAACAAATCCATTGGGTGCCAAACATTTTTTCATATCAACAGCCATTTGCATTAAAGGTCGCGCCAAAATATTAGCGATAATCAAATCAAATTTTTGACCTTTAACTTTTTGGCTTTTATAGCCGTGGCCACAATAAGCATCAATCATAGATGCCATTTTATTGAGCGATGCATTTTCGTCTGTTACACGAATAGATTCAGGGTCGCAATCAACGGCTAACACTTTTTGAGACCATAATTTACTAGCGGCCATAGCAAGAATGCCTGTACCTGTGCCCATATCCAGTATTTTTTGAGGGTTTATTTTTTTTGATAATAACGATAAGGCTAAAAGACACCCAAAAGTACTTTGGTGCTCACCACTGCCAAAAGCGGTTGCCGCATTAATTTCTAAAGCATGTAATCCTTTGGGGAGGATGCCTTCATAATGACTTCCATGAATAAAAAATCGACCTGCAGTAAGAGGCGGGAAAGAGGCATAAGATTGTGCTAACCAATCAGCACGTGGCAAAAGTTCTAAAAAAACATCTTCGGCTTTTAGCTTTAATTGATCTTGAACTTCTGCAATAAGCGTTGCTTCTAAAAAATTCTTTTCAACATGCGGCAAAAAATAAGCTTCGACTTTCCAATCAATTTCGGAACCTGCCTCATAACTTGATAAGGCTTCTGCGTGATAGCCTAAAATTTCTTCAACCACTACAATTTGAGGTTGTTTGACGTTAACAGTTATTTTCCATAAATTCATACTACTAATCCCATTTTATACCTTTATAATGCATTTCTTATTAAAAAAGCTAGTAAAATTGCTGTATTTGGTACTTGTTACACGATACAATCCAAATTGAAATGCATCAATCTACCGGGCAAAAAATATAATTTTAGTGAGAAACCTGCCAATAACTCAGTGTTTTCCTGAACCAATGAGAGCCCAGAGGGCTCGAATGCGGATTCAGGATCCAAATAATACTCATGATCGCAGATCATGACGTTATTTAAATATTTTGCCATGCTCTTCGAGCATGTATTTCATTATGGATCCTGAATCTGCGTATGAAGCTTCGCTTCAACGCGTTCAGGAAAACAAAAGCGTGTAGACAATTTTCTGTTATAAAAATAAAAATTGTCCGGTATATTAAAATGCATAAACCCACAAAGGGAGAAAAAAGTGAAAGATTCAATCGTTATTGTTAGTACTGCACGTACGCCTTCAGGTGGTTTTCAAGGTGATTTAAAATCAGTTAAAGCAACAGAATTAGGCTCAATAGCCATAAAAGGTGCCGTAGAACGCGCACATCTTAAAGGCGATGATATCAGCGAAGTTCTTATGGGTTGCGTTTTACCAGCAGGCCTCGGCCAAGGGCCAGCACGTCAGGCATCCATTGGCGCAGGGATTCCTAAATCTGTAGGTTGTGTAACAATCAACAAATTATGTGGGTCTGGTATGAAAGCCATTATGCTTGGCCATGATTCCATTTTAACAAATACAAATTCTATCGTGGTAGCCGGTGGCTTAGAAAGTATGAGCAACGCCCCTTATTTGCTTGATAAAGCTCGTTCTGGCTATCGTTTAGGTCATGGTAAAGTACTCGATCATATGTTCTGCGATGGGCTGGAAGATGCTTATGAGGGCCGTCTTATGGGCACTTATGCTGAAGATACCGCGGAACATTATCAATTTACACGTGAACAACAAGATGCTTATGCGATTGAATCCTTAACACGCGCGCAACATGCTGTAAAAACTGGTTTATTTAAAGATGAGATTGTTGCCGTTGATGTTAGATCTGGCAAATCATCCATTCAAATTGTGAATGACGAGCAACCTTTAAAAGCAGATTTTGCTAAAATCCCCACATTAAAAGCAGCTTTTAGGGACGGCGGTTCCGTAACGGCGGCTAATTCATCCTCAATTTCAGATGGTGGCGCAGCTGTTGTTTTAATGCGTGAATCAGAAGCTGAAAAGCGTGGTATTAAACCACTTGCACGTATTTTAGGGCATTCAACACATGCTCAAGAGCCCGCATGGTTTACAACAGCACCCATTGGCGCTACTCAAAAACTTCTTCAAAAACTTAATTTGAGCGTTAAAGATATTGATCTTTTTGAAGTAAACGAAGCTTTTGCCATTGTTGCAATGGCTGCAATGCGTGACCTTTCTATTCCTCATGAAAAAGTAAATATCTATGGTGGCGCTTGTGCGTTGGGTCATCCTATTGGCGCGTCAGGTGCACGTATTGTTGTAACCCTTTTAAATGCGTTGCGTCACAATAATTTGAAAAAAGGTATTGCAACACTTTGCATCGGCGGTGGTGAGGCTACAGCATTAGCTGTTGAACTTATCTAGCAATGCATTCTTTGGGCGAATCCGGGAACGCATTTGCCCAACCACCCCCTAAAGATTTAATCAGTAATGCAGCACTCACCATTTCGCGACCTTTAAGCGTTACTAAATCTATTTCGCTATTCAAAAGATCTATTTGAAAAGTCACAACATCATAAAGTTGTGCTGTACCACTTTTATATTGATTCATGGCTATTTCCACTATTTGACGCGCGTTTTTAACAAATTCTGCTTGTTTTAATATTTCGTCGTCAAGATATTTAAGCGATACTAAATTATCTTCAACTTCCTGAAAGGCAGTTAAAACTGTTTGTCTATACGTCGCAATAAGTTGCTCTAGAACTGATCGCGCTTGTCTTATTTTTGAAACTTTTAAACCTGCATCAAAAAGTGTTGTAACGGCATTTGCTTCCAACAACCAAAATAAAGTGGGTATACTGAACCATTTTTTATAACTTTGACTCGATGAACCTTCATTAGCAATAAGCGATACAACAGGAAACAAAGCAGAAATAGCAATCCCAATTTGTGCATTTGCTTGAAATACAAGACGTTCAGCTTGTGCAATATCAGGTCGTCTTTCCAATAATTCAGAAGGAATGAGGCTAGGAATGCTTGGTTTTTGTAATTTTTCAAGTTGAGGCGTAAGTGTGAAATGAGCTGGTACTTTTCCTAGTAAAATAGCAATTGCATGTTCATATTCTGCACGTCCAATTTTATTATTTTCAGAAGCAATTTCAATTTTTTTGGTTAAATTATCAGCAAGCAAAATATCTTGTCTTGCAGCTGTGCCTGCTTTGTAACGATGATGTGTAATCGTCAATAACTTTTTGTAAGAATCCGATGTATTTTTAAGAATTTTTTCTATTTCATCTAATGTTGCTAATTGATAATAAGCCTGCACCAAACTTGCTTTAACAGATAAAACACCGTTTTCCAATTGATCTTTCACAGCTTCTTTATTTGCAAGATTTGCATCCACATTATTACGCACAGAGCCCCATAAATCAGGTTCCCAACCCGCATCAATTTGAAATAAATAATTTTTACTGTACTTAGTCCTTCCAGTACTTAGTGTTGATGATGATGAGGAAGAAGAAGCTGCAGAAGTAGAATTGCGTCTTCTTAAAACTGAAGTCGTGTTCGTTATTACTGGAAAAAAAGAAGTGCGCGCTTGTATAACAAGTTCATTTGCTTGTTTATATTGTGCTTGTAATGCTAAAATGGATTGGTTCTTAAATTCTATATTTTCTAATAATTTATTAAGTTCACTATTTTGAAATAAAGACCACCATGATCCTTTGGGTAATTGATCTTGTGGCTGCGCTATTTTCCATCCATCAGGTGCTTCTTTAAAATGAGTACCTGTATTCACAAAAGGTACAGCATATCTAGGGGAAAAATCACAAGCTTGCAAAGTGAAAATCATCATAAAAAGTAGAATATATCTAAACAATTTTATATTTCCTCAATTGGTTGCAATGGTTTTTTGCGTGTAAATAATTTATCCATTTTAATACGTAAAGCTTCAAAGCTAAGATAAATAACAGGCGTTGTATAAAGCGTTAAAATTTGACTTAAAATCAAACCACCGATAATCGAAATGCCTAAAGGCTTTCTAAGTTCTGAACCAACACCATCACCAAAAGCTAGAGGTAAAGCGCCTAAAATAGCCGCCATCGTTGTCATCATGATGGGGCGGAATCGAAGTAAACTTGCTTCATAAATTGATTGTTGTGGCGTTTTATGACCCTTTCGTTCAATTTGCACTGCAAAATCAATCATCATAATGGCATTTTTTTTAACAATACCAATTAGAAGAATAATACCAATGATAGCTATTATGCTTAATTCGGTTTTCATCAATAAAAGTGCCAATATTGCGCCGACACCTGCAGAAGGTAAAGTTGAAAGAATGGTCACGGGATGAACAAAACTTTCATATAAAACACCTAAAACGATATAAACGGCAAAAAGTGCGGCCAAAATTAAATAAGGTTGCGATTTAAGCGAATCTTCAAAAGCTTGAGCCGTTCCCCTAAAAGTTCCTTTAATGGTTGCAAGCGGTAAATTCATATCGGCGACTGTTTTTTTTATTTTTTCAACAGCTTCCCCTATCGAATAATCGGGCAAAAGATTAAATGAAAGTGTCGCTGATGGGAATTGCTCTTGATGATTGACGGCAAGTAATGTTTGACTCGGTTTAAAACTTGCAAAAGCAGAAAGCGGCACTTGCTTACCATCTGAAGACGTTAGGTAAATTTGATTCAACGTATCTGGATCTTGCCAAAACTTCAAGGCAACCACCAGAACAACATTATATTGATTCAACGAAGTATACATTGTTGAAATCTGGCGTTGTCCAAACAAATTATAAAGCATTGTATCTATTGTTTTTTCACTAATGCCAAATTGTGCAGCACGATCTCTATCAATAGTGACATAATACTCAAGTCCTTGATCTAATTGATCATTATTAAGATCAACGATCCCTTCAATTTTTTTAATTTCTTCCATCACCAATGGCGTCCAGTGATTCAATTCATCCAATTCATAAGACGAGAGCGTGTATTGATAATTACCGCTTCCCTGTCTTCCACCGATTTGAAGTTCTTGTGGAATACGCATAAAAAGCGTGGATCCTGGAATATCTGACAATTTTTTGCGCAATCTTTTCATGACGTCATCAATTGTTACTTTGCGTATTTCAGGCGGCTTTAGAACAATAAACATTGTTCCTGCATTAGACAAAGCTGTATTACCACCTACAAATCCTGATACCCTTTCAACGGCCGGATCTTCTTTAACCAAATGAACATAATCCTGAAGTTTTTGTTTTAAATGTGGAAAGGAGATATCTTGCTGCGCTCGGATAGAGCCCATAATTCTTCCCGTATCTTGTATAGGAAAAAAGCCCTTGGGTACAATAATAAAAAGATAAATATTAAGACTAATAATTAAAAATAAAATTATTAATACAAAAGCAGGATGTCTTAATGAACTTTTAAGACTTTTTCCATAAAACTTAATCATTGATTTTGTAAAACTAATTTTTTTCTTTTTTATTTTATTATTAGGAGAATTTTTTTTTGCCTTAAGCATTTGCGATGCCATCATCGGTGTAATGGTGAGTGACACAACCATTGATACTAAAATAGCAAAAGAAAGGCTCATTGCAAATTCATGAAACAAGCGACCAACAATGCCACCCATCAATAAAATAGGAATAAATACAGCAATCAATGAAATGCTCATTGATAAAACAGTAAACCCTACTTCTTGCGCGCCTATTAAAGCTGCTTTAAAGGGATGCATCCCTTTTTCGATATGACGCGCAATATTTTCAAGAACAACCACAGCATCATCGACGACAAAACCCGTTGAAATAGTAAGGGCCATAAGTGATAAATTATTTAAGCTATATCCTGCTAAATACATCAATCCAAACGTACCTAATAAAGAAATAGGAATCACAATACTCGGAATCAAAGAAGCCCTAACATCACGTAAAAAAATATAAATGACCAATATAACAAGGGCGATAGATAAAATGAGTGTAAATTCAACATCTTTTAATGAAGCCCTAATTGTTGTTGTCCGGTCTAACGTCATCGTCATATCTATCGCTTGAGGAATTGATGCTTTAAGATGAGGCATTATTTTATAAATATTATTGACTGTTTCAATAATATTTGAACCTGGCAATTTAAAAACGATCAGCAAAACTGATTCTTTATTATTATAGAATCCGGCATTTCTTAGATTTTCAAAAGAATCTGTAACATCAGCCACATCCGATAGTTTAATAGCTGCTCCATTTTTATACGAAATAATTATGGGTTTATATTGATAGGCTTTAAAAATTTGATCATTTGTTTTTAGTTCATACGTATGTGTTTCATCCTCTATTTGTCCTTTGGGCATCGTTACATTTGAACTTTGAATAACATTTTTTACATCTTCTAAACTCAAATTATAATTGTTTAATGCCATCGGATTAATTTCTACGCGAACAGCAGGTAGTGAACTACCGCCAACGATAACTTGTCCAACGCCTTCTTCTTGAGATAGTTTTTGCGCCAAAAAAGTTGATGCCGTATCGTACATTTCAATTTTTGAGTAAACATCAGATGTTAAAGCTAAAATACAGATTGGTGCATCTGCAGGATTAACGATTCTATAAGTAGGATTATTCGGTAAATCAGCAGGTAATTGACTTAATGATGCATTAATAGCCCCTTGAACATCACGTGCTGCCCCATTAATATCGCGCTCTAAATCAAATTGTACTGTAATTCTTGTACTACCTAATGCATTAGAAGACGTCATTTCGGTAATACCTGCAATACGTCCTAATTGTCGTTCAAGTGGTGATGCAATTGATGTTGCCATTATTTCAGGACTGGCGCCTGGTAAAGAAGCTGAAATACTAATTGTTGGAAAATCAACTTTTGGTAAAGCTGAAACAGGTAAAAACAAATAAGCAACAATGCCTATACAAATAATTGCAAGCCCCAACAAACTTGTGCCAATAGGACGAAAAATGAAGGGTGCAGAAATATTCATTTTAACCTTGATATTGCGGTTTTTTTTGCTTTGATTTCGATACCTTTTTTATTTTTCGTGCAACTGAATCAAAAAATAAATAGATAACAGGTATTGAATACAGCGTTAAAATTTGGCTTAAAATAAGACCTCCAATAATCGTGATACCCAAAGGTTGCCGCAATTCAGCACCCATACCAGAACTTAATGCAAGTGGCACAGCACCAAAAAGGGCAGCCAATGTTGTCATTAAAATCGGTCTAAAACGAAGAAGTGCTGCTTCATAAATAGCATCTATAGGTGCTTTATTTTGGGTGCGTTCTAAATCAAGCGCAAAATCAATCATCATAATAGCGTTTTTTTTCACGATCCCAATTAATAAGATAATACCGATCAAAGCAATAACGCTTAAATCATTGTCGGTTATAAATAAAGCACATAAGGCACCTACGCCCGCAGAAGGCAACGTCGATAAAATTGTAATAGGATGAATATAACTTTCATACAAAATACCCAACACGATATAAATCACAAAAATAGCGGCCAATACCAACCAAAATTCATTAGCAAGGGAGCTTTGAAAAACTTTTGCGGCACCTTCAAATTGCGTGCGAATAGTATCAGGTATTTGTAAATCTTCTTTTGCTTTATCAATAATATCAATAGCATCTCCTAATGACCCACCCGCTTTAAGATTGAATGAAATAAGAATCACAGGAAATTGGCTTTGACGGTTAATCAGCAATGGTCCGTTTGTCGTCGATACTTTTGTTATAGATGAAAGAGGTACAGGTTTCCCGTCGGTATTATTAAGATAAATAAAATCAAGGGCATGTTGAATATGTTGAAATTTTGGCGCGACTTCTAAGATCACGTGATATTGATTGACTTGAGTGTAAAGTGTCATAATTTGCCGCTGACCAAAAGCGCTATATAATGCATTGTCTATTTGAAGTGGCGTAATGCCTAAACGCGATGCCGAATCTCTATCAATGGTTATCAGCGTCTTAAAACCCTTGTTTTGATGATCTGTAGCCAAATCGTCTAATCTTCCGTCTTTTTGAAGATAATGCATCAATTCATTCGACCAATGCTCAACTTCTTTTTCATCAGGACCATTCAAACTAAACTGATATTGAGTTCGACTAATGCGATCATCAACATTAAAATCCTGAACAGCTTGTAAAAAAAGGTTTACACCCGTAACTTTCTCGACATTCTTTTCAATGCGATCAATAATTTCAACAACACGCGCTTCTCGATCTTCAATTGGCTTAAGATTAATAAGAATTCGACCAGAATTCAAAGTCGTATTATTACCATCCACACCTATAAAAGAAGATAAATTTTCAACGTCAGGATCTTCAAGAATCGTTTTAGCTAAAGTTTGCTGACGCTCTGCCATCGCGTTAAACGAGATTGATTGTGGTGCTTCTGAAACAGCTTGAATTATCCCCGTATCTTGGATAGGAAAAAAACCTTTAGGGATAATATAAAAAAGATATAAAGAAAGCGCCATCGTCATTAAAAAAGTAATTAATATAAATGGTTGATATGCTAAAACTTTACGAAGACTAATGCCATAATAGTAAATAATTTTATGAATAAAATCATTCGTCTTTTTTTCAAATTTATTCATTTTACGATGTTTGCGTTCTTTTAAAAACTTAGCACACATCATGGGTGTTAGTGTTAAGGAAATAAAAGCAGAAAGTAGAATTGTAATAGATAAAGTCATCGCAAATTCGCGGAAAAGTCTCCCCACAATATCGCCCATAAACAATAATGGAATAAGCGTCGCAATCAATGAAATTGTTAAGGAAATAATTGTAAAACCAATTTGTCTTGATCCTTTTAAGGCCGCTTGTAATGGTTTATGTCCATCCTCGATATAACGCGCAATGTTTTCAATCATCACAATCGCGTCATCGACAACAAAACCCGTTGCAATCGTTAATGCCATTAAAGTCAGATTATTAATACTAAATCCCAATAAATACATAGCACTAAAAGTACCAATAAGGGATAAAGGAACAGCAATACTCGGAATAATGGTTGCTGTAAAACTGCCTAAGAACAAAAATATTAATAAAACGACTAAAGAAATGGCAATCAGAAGATCAAATTCTGCTTCTTCAACAGAAGCGCGAATCGAAATGGTACGATCGGCTAATATTTTAACATCAATGCTTGCAGGTAGTGATGCCGTTAAATTGGGTAATAATTCTTTAATACGATCAACAACTTCAATTACATTAGCACCAGGTTGACGTTGAATATTGACAATAATAGAAGGATTTTCGTTCATCCATGCAGCAAGTCTTACATCTTCTGTAAGCTCAATAACTTCTGCCACATCAGAAAGCCGAATTGGCGCCCCATTATTGTAACTAATAATTTGGGTTTTAAAATCTTCTGCAGATAATAATTGATCATTAGCATTAATAACAAAGGATTGATGCAATCCTTCAAAAGTACCTTTTGGTTGACTGACACTTGACGCGACTAACGCATTTCTTAACATCTCAAGCGTTAATCCGTAAGCTGAAAGCGTAATAGGATTAACCTGAATCCGAATAGCTGGTTTTTGGCCACCGCTAATGCTTACAAGCCCAACACCTGATATTTGTGCTAATTTTTGAGAAAAACGCGTATCAACGAGATCCTCAATTTTCGGTAAAGACATTGTCTCTGAACTGATGGCAAGTGTCAAAATAGGTGTGTCAGCTGGATTCACTTTATTATAAATAGGCGGATTCGGTAAATCATTGGGTAAATAACTTGAAGCGACGTTTATGGCTGCTTGAACTTCTTGTTCAGCAACATCTAAATTCATTGAAAGTCCAAATTTTAGCGTGATGATCGAACAACCCATCGCACTACTAGATGTCATTTGCGATAGGCCCATCATTTGGCCAAATTGACGTTCAAGAGGTGCTGTTACCAAAGATGCCATTACGTCAGGACTTGCACCGGGATAAAAAGTGGACACACGAATCGTTGGATAATTCACTTCAGGCAACGCTGAAACAGGTAACATTTTATAGGTTAGAATGCCGAAAAACAGAAGTGCCACCATCATTAATGATGTTGCTATAGGGCGTAAAATAAAAGGTTGAGAGATATTCATTAAACTTTTTTATCTTTCTTTTTATCTTTTTTGGGTTTCGATGATGGATCTTTTTGTTCGTCCCCCGATAATGTTACCTCCATTCCTTCTTTTAATTTATCCCCGCCTTCCACAACAACAGATTGATTTTCACTTAAATCACCTTTTATGGCGCTGTTATTTTGATATTGTCCTAAAATTTCAACCATCTTAAGGGATATTGTTTGATTATCATTCAATACGTAAACATAATTTCCTTTTGAGCCCAATTGAATAGCGCGTGTTGGCGCTAACAAAACATCTTTATGTTCATCAATGAGCAAATGAATATTTACAAACTGATTTGGAAAAAGAATATTATCGTTGTTTTCAAAAATACTTTTTATTTTAATCGTACCTGTTGTTACATCAATTTGATTGTCGATTGTTTCAACAACACCTTTTTTCAACAAATTATTGTGCCAACGGTCATAGGCTTCAACAATTAAGGGTTCACTTTGATTTGTTTTTTTTTGAAATCGTGGAATCTCATCCTCGGGAATCGTAAAATACACACGCACCATGTTTGTTGCATTCACAAGAGCAATGCCAGCTACATCTGAAACTTGAACAAAATTACCTGGATCAACAAGCCGAATCCCTATTTTACCTTCAATAGGTGATTTAATTTTACAATAATTTAAATTAACACGTACTGTATCAATCAAACCCTGATCAGACTTAACAATACCAACATATTGCTTCACAAGCGCTATTTGTGTATCAAGTATTTGCTTTGAAATAGAATCTTTTGTATTAAGATCCTTATAACGCTCTAGATCTAATCGCGCATTTTCAAGCAACGCTTTATCACGTTCATATTGACCTTCATATTGCTTTAATTGTGCTTCAAAAGGACGCGCATCAATTTCAGCAAGTAATTGATTTTTTTTTACATCTTGTCCGTCATTAAAATGAATTTGAGTTAAAATACCATTTATTTGAGGCTTAATAAGAACAGATGCTTGTGAAGTAACGTTGCCTAAGGCTTTAATATAAACGGGAAGATTTCCTTTTGAAATTTTTTCACAAACAACAAGTGGCTTTTGTTCTTTTTTATCAGTTTCATTTGGTTTTTTAGCATTAAGATTGCCTACTTCCCCATATAAAAAAATAATACTTAGTACAACTAAAAACCACTTCACTGTTATTGTATCCTTACAACATTCTAATCACCACGATGATGGCGACCATGGTGACGACGATGCTTCTCTCCGTGAAAAGGTCCAAAATGATGAATGGGCAAACCCCTGTAATGACGATGGTGATTACGATGATACCATTCTTCACTTACCCAAAACCGATAATAAGGATCATAATGATAGCAAATAGCTGGATGTTCAGCTTGAAAAAAAGGATCAAAACATCTTGGATTATGAATTGGTTCATCTATGATGACCAAGGCATTTGCTTGAATATTAGGCAAAAAAATGAACGTAAGTACAAAAATTTTTAAAACGAGTTTTTTTATGTTTTTCATTTTCAACCCTTTATTTTTTAGCGCTCACGTTATAATAGGTTTTTTATTGATGAAATGAAATAAGGTTTTTTCGCACTTAAATAATAATGATTAGGATTAAAGGATGGGGAATTATGATATATAATAAAATAACTTTAAATTCAGACAAGAAATGACGCGCGATGTGTAGTCTCTTCCTACATGAGGAAGGAATGACGATGTATCAATTTGAAGTTATTTCACTATAGTGCTTTCGCTTTTGGTTAAGAGAAGGAATGAGGAACGAAGTGTAGTCTCTTCCTACATGAGCGACGAATGACGCTCTATTAACCAAAATGGAAAACACTATATAAATTGGTCTAACGTAAATTCATAATGCTCATTACAAAATTGACACGTCACTGAAATATATAAATTTTCAACAAGATCTTGTCGATCTTGTTCAGTCATATTGTTTAAAATATCAAAAATACGCCTACGGCTGCATCTGCAACCAGCCTTAATTTGTTTTGGTTCAAAAACTTTAATGTCATGTTCATGAAACAAGCGAAATAATACATCGTGTGGTGTCAACGTATCGGATAAAATCTCTGATTTTTTAAGAGTACTCAACAAACTTACGGCTGTTAGCCAATGTTCACTTTTTTGTTCTTCTGTTTCATCATCTAATTGTGGCATAAGCTGCAAAAAAATACCTGCTGCGCGCCATTTATTTTCTTTTTTTTGTGTTGCAAAAAATAATGCTGTTTTTAATTGCTCTGATTGGGTGAAATAATGTTGTAATGATTCAGCAAATGTTGCGCCAGTCAATGCAACAAACCCTTGATAACGATCTTTTAGATCACTTTGATCAAGCGTTAAAGCCAATTGACCGTTCCCCAACAAACGTGGCATAGAAATTATTTGCTTGGATTGTGTTAAAGCTTCAATTTTTTCTTTATCAAATTCTGCGTAACCTCGTGCAACGCCATTTTCAGTTACATCAGCAACAAGCAGATTAATAGGACCATCCGTTCTTGTTTGAAGCGTAAAAATACCATCATGCTTAAGAGCAGCGCTCATCAAAGACCCAAAAAGAATCGCTTCAGCTAAAAGATGACCAACAAGATCCGGGTAATCATGTTTATGGATAATCGTATCGACTACCTCTTCTAATACAAGAATACGACCACGAATAGGCAATTTTTCAAGCTGAAATGGAATAACTTTGTTGTATAGGTTCATGTGTTAAGCTTCAATGTAAACAATAGTATAGTGATTTAACTTCACGATGATACATCGTCACGCCTTGCTCATGTATAAGAATACACATCACTCGCAGTTCCTTGTCTGATCATAAAGTTAAATCACTATAACGTAAAAAGGAGGCAAAACCTCCTTAAATATAACTCGGTTCATTAGAGATCTATAGTGTTTTCGCTTTTGATTAAGAGAAGGAATGAGGCACGAAGTGTAGTCTCTTCCTACATAAGAAACGAATGACGCTCTATTAATCAAAATAGAAAATACTATAGTTTAAATATCTTCGGCAATAATAGGTCCTTTAGCACAAAGATTTAATTCATCGCGCAACCCTTCATCAGTGCAAAGACCTGTGCGCACGGGGTTTTGAGATTTAATATTTTGCATATCTTTATGTGTTCTATTGCGAATCGACAAAATAGTTGCTTTTGTTGTACCCAACAAACGCATAATTTGATGATCGTTTAATTCTGGATGGTTTTTAATGAGCCATGCAATTGCACTTGGTTTGTCAGCGCGTTTTGAAATAGGGATATAACGCGATCCTCTTTTGCGATCATGAATATATTCTGATTGTTTTTCAATGCGTTTTAATCTGGCCGTTGGATCTTTTGCACAACGTTCAATCTCTTCCCAGGTAAGCTGTCCTGACGAAACAGGATCAACACCTTGAATGATGATGTCGCCATCAGCAATTGACTGCACCTCTAAAGAATGTAAATTGCAAAAAGCTGCAATTTGCTCAAAAGTCAACGCTGTCTGTTCAACAAGCCAAGCCGCTGTTGCTTTGGGCATGAGTAAATATGTCATCGGTCTTTCCTTTAGCGTGCATTGGTAAGTTGAGTCTTCACTATACTTTTCTTAATTATATTTTGCAATTCTTCATAGCATTTTCAAGACTATTTTTCATAAAATCCGCCTTGTAGCGAGATAGAGTAGCGCATTTTACACCACGATGAAAGAGAAGATCGACGCAATAATTCATTTATATTAATTTTTATGATGATATAGGTTGTTAGATTTTTATGATCTTAACAAATCGACTCCATAATAGACTTCTTTCGAAACTCTACGACTGTGATCGATTGATGTGTTGTTTCGGTACTCAGATCCTCATGTATATAAGGATACAGAACGGTCTTCTGTGCCGAACCTTCTATCATTCGCCTCACATTAGCGAGTTTCGAAAGAAGTCTAATAAATTTTAATAAATTGTATCCATTCTTCTACATTCCGCGGTCACATCATTATCCAAAGGTTATGACACGCCTCAATTCTCAATACACACACCCACTGATTCCCTAGACCAGTGAAACCCAAAGGGCTCGAAAGATTAGTATTTATGTTTTTTGTTCATATTGTTGTTATTAATCGTCATTTGATTTTCTAATAATTTTTGTGTGGCTGCTAGTGCTTCTCGTGCTGGACGGTTAGCTTCTTCAAGCTCTTTTTTCCTATTGTAGCCATCAATGACATGGACGCGCTCTTCTTCGCTGAGTGTTACCCAAATGCTTTGAGGGACACCAAACATTTGTGGTTCGTAATGAAAGCAGCCTGATAAAAACAAAGAAATGCAAAAAAGCAAAGAAAATTTGTTCATAATATACTCTAACTTAGGTTAATTTGTATTTTTTTTAACATGTAATGGCATTTTTAACAACAAGTTTCTTTTAACTTGTTTTCTTTTTATATTTTAAGATTTCATCTTCTGTTAAATGTCTTGCTTCATCAATAAGCATAATAGGAATGCCATCTTTAATAGGGTAAGCACATTCAGCCAAAGGGGAAATAAGCTCTTGTTGTTCTTTATTATAAATAAGTCTGCCTTTTGTTTGAGGGCAAACGAGAATTTCAAGCAATTTAGGATTAATATCAGTCATTTATAGAACTCACAAAAATAGGATTCAGCACAATTTTAAGGCTCATTGCATATTTTCTACACAAAAACGTTAATGATTCTTTTATTAAATGCATTGATTTGATAGAATGATTTAATATTAATGACATAGCATGCCTTATGTTTTTATCGATCTTAAAAAAGATTCAAAAGAAGTCTACCGTAAAATTGTAATAACGAAAATCCTAATTTGAACGAAAAAGGAAAAATGCGTAAACTTTATCATTATTGGCTATCACCGGCCTCTCGCCAAGTGAGATTATGTCTTTCTGAAAAATCATTAAGCTTTGATCTTATCTTAGAAAAGCCTTGGGAAAGACGTGCCGAATTTATTAATTTAAACCCCACAGGCGATTTACCTGTTTTGGTAGAATCAGAAGGCGATGTTATAGCTGAAGTAAACCCCATTTGTGAATATTTAGACGAAGTCTATCCGGATCGACCTCTTTTAGGTCGGGATCCTATTACACGCGCAGAAGTAAGACGTCTTGTTGGTTGGTTCAATCAAAAATTTTATCATGAGGTAAGTGTTAATCTGCTGGAAGAGAAAACTTTTAAGGCTTATTATGGACGTGGCGCACCTTCATCGAGCGCTTTACGAGCTGGTGCCATCAACTTAAATAATCATTTAGCCTATATTTCATATTTGGTTGAAAGACGCAATTGGCTTGCAGGTGACCGTTTTTCTTTGGCAGATATTTGTGCAGCCTCTCATCTTTCGTCAATTGATTATTTAGGAGATATTTCCTGGGATAAACACCCAGAAGCCAAGGATTGGTATGCTAAAATAAAATCACGTCCTAGTTTTAGACCTTTATTGCATGAAGTCGTGCCGGGCATATTACCCTCTCGACATTATGTCAATTTAGACTTTTAATAGGTTAGCGCCAATCTTATGGGCAAATTTACAATAATAAAAATATAGAGGAAAATATGAATTTACGAAATAGCGATCAAAGTTGGGGTATCGTTACACAATTTTTACACTGGTTTATTTTTGCCTTTTTGATCGGCCAAATTACGCTTGGTTTTGTGATGGGTGACTTTCCAGATGGCGATGAAAAATGGAAATTATTTGATCTACACAAAGCATTAGGTATGTTGGCATTATTGATTATAGTGCTACGACTTTTTTGGCGTTTTTTAAATGTTGTGCCTAAAGATCCACCAATGCCTAATTGGCAAAAGAAATCGGCGCAAGGTGTGATTTGGGCACTTTATCTTTCGATGTTGATTATTCCTATAAGCGGATATTTGATGTCAACGCTTGGGGGTCATCCTATTAAAATTTTTGATTTATTCACAATAGATCCAATCATGAAAAATCCTGCAATTTCAAAATTTGCAAATAAAGTACACGAATATATGATCTGGGTGATTATAGGTTTTACGGCTTTTCATATTGTCGGCGGTCTTTACCATCACTTTATTTTGAAAGATAATATCTTAAGAAGGATGATGCCAGGATGGAAAGATAATAATAAAAAGAACAAATAAGATTTGGTGCCCCCGGGGAGACTCGAACTCCCACGTCCGCAAAGACAACAGATTTTGAGTCTGCCGCGTCTACCATTCCACCACAGGGGCATTAACGAGTTTGAATCTTAACGAAGTTTTGAAAATGGTCAATAGGTTTTTACATGATGGCAATTAAAAAAGTTATTTTTTCGAAAATATCATTTCACTTTTTGATGTTTGCATTTTTTGGGCTTACCTCTTTTTTTGTGCTTTCTTATGCATATTACAGTCAATATGTTGATATGCTCGAACCTTGTAACCTTTGCTTGTATCAACGTTATCCTTATTGGATTGCGATAGGGTTAAGCGTTTTTGGGCTTTTTTTGTACAAAAAATCGAAAATTCGCTTTGTTCTCTATGCATTTCTATTTTTTACATTTGCGGCAAATGTTGGTATTAGTTTTTACCATTTTGGTATAGAGCAAGCTTGGTGGACAGATCATGAAATATGCGGATCAACTTTGGGTGACGAAGATGACATCGATGAAATGCGCAAACAAATCCTTGCAACACCAGTTGTTCAATGTGCAATCGTACAATGGTCTTTATTTGGGCTGTCAATGACGGGATATAATTTTATTTTGTCCTGTTTTTTAATGATATTATCATTTTTAGGTATTATTAAAAAAAGAAGTAGCAAATGAAAAATAAAGAATATGAATCAATGATACGCGTCAACCATGCGGGTGAATTTGGCGCTGTTCAAATTTATAAAGGTCAGCTTGCCGTATTAAGACGACGTGAGACAAAAAAAATGATCGAAACAATGCTGTCTCAAGAAGAGGATCATTTTGCTTATTTTGATACAAAATTAAAAAATGAACATATAAGACCTACAATTTTGACGCCTTTTTGGCGTGTGATGGGTTTTGCTTTGGGGGCTGGAACGGCACTTTTGGGACGACGTGCTGCCATGGTATGCACTGTTGCTGTTGAGGAAGTTATTGAAGAACATTACGAAGAGCAATTACAGCATCCAGAACTGAATGACGATTTAAAGGATAAAATCAAAGAATTTCAAAATGATGAAATTCATCATAAGGAACAAGGTATTGAAAAATTTGCAAAAGCTGCACCTTGTTATCCTGTATTGAGGCAAATGATTCGTCAGGGCACAAAATTGGCGATCTTTTTATCAAAAAAAATATAAAAACAAACATTTTTTGATTTTTTATGAATTTTTTTGTATGATGGGCCTATTAGAAATTTATTTGAACCCTCCAAAGGAATCTTACCTATGTTTAAACGTTTTGCCCTTCCCCTTGCTTTTGTGCTTGTAACAAGTTTTGCACAAGCTGACAAAAAAGCACTTATTGACGAAGTTATCAAATTAAGTGAAGCAGACAAACAAATTGAGCAATCATTTGCACAAATTACTAAAAATGTCCCCAATCCATTTAAAGGTAAATTTGGCGATCAACAAACTAAATTTGATGAAGTTTTTACAAAAGCTGTTAAAGAAGAATTAATTCGTATCACCAAAGAAATTTATGGCAAAGTCATGCCACAATTAGCTGGTCTTTATGACAAGCATTTCACTGAAGAAGATCTTGCAGCAATTACTGCTTTTATGAAATCACCCGCTGGCATAAAGCAAAAAAATATGATGCCTAAAGTTATGGAAGAAATGTCAAAAGTCATGCAAGACACAAGCAAAGGCCTAATGCCTGCAATGCAAGATGCGTTGAAAAAAGGTATGGATGCTGCTAAAAAAGCTGGTATTGATCCAAAATTAGTTGATGAACTTCTTGAAAAACGTGAAGAAGAAGCTAAGAAACAAAAAGAAATGATGGAAAAATTCCAAAAAATGCAAGAAGAAGGCGCTAAAAAAGGCGAAGCAGAAGAAATCGATTAATATAATAAGGCCCAGCAGAATATTAGTATAATGCTGGGCCTTTTCTTTTTAAAAAAACTATTCAGTTCTATATTTCTTTCTTTCATACTTATATGTATTCATTATTTACTTACCCACCTTTATAATATAATTTTAAAAAAAATTTAAAGATATAGTTTTTTCTTTTAATCTAATTTTAACTTAATTACGCCAAAATAATAATACAACGACACATAAGTTATTACGTTAGGAGGAGACAATGGGCAGTAAAATATATGCAACAGCATTTTTTGGGAAAACCTATGATGATGCCCTAAAATTGCTCGTCGAGGTTAGAGATTATTTAGAAGCATATCAGCCAAATCAAGCAAAGCAAGCGGAACCCGCCATAAGGTTAGCACTTACGTGTCTTACGATGCGTCTTACAGCGCAATTGACGGATATTATGGCATGGCTACTGGTTCAAAAAGCTGTTCATACAGGCGAGATGCATTCTGATGAAGGTAAGGAAGGTCGCAATAGTCTAAGACGCTGGATTGATTTTGATCCAGAACAAACAAAGTTACCCATTCCAGGTAAACTCAAATCATTGCTTGATCGTAGTCAAACATTATTTGAACGGGTTGAACGTTTAGAGGTAATGATTAATCAGAAATAATTGGTTAGTATTAACGTAATTGGGGGATAATTTTTAATTTTATACGCCTTGCATCACTGTTTTCCTGAACGCCTTGAAGCAAAGCAACGAAAGCAGATTCAGGATCCAAAACGAGATTCATGCTCGAGAAAGCATGACTCTAAAGTTTTTTTTAAAGCATGTCATGATCTTCGATCATGATTATTATATGGACCCTGAATCGGCATTCGAGCCCTTGGCTCTCATTGGTTCAGGGAAACAGCTGGATTGTTAGTAGGTTTTGGGTCAAATATTTTATTGTTTGTCCAAACCAAAGCTTTTGAAACGTTTGTTGAAACGTGACAATTGGCCAGTATCTAGAATTCTTTGTGTACCACCTACCCATGCATGATGTGAAGTGCGGTCAGTTTCAAGACGCATAACGTCGCCTTCTTTTCCCCATGTGGAGCGCGTGTTGTAACTCGTGCCATCCGTTAAGATGAGGGTGATTTCATGGTAATTTGGATGGATATTCTTTTTCACGGTCTAAACCCCTTATTTCAAAACTCGAAAATAACTTATATCAAAAATTATTCAACATTGCAAGAAATAGCTTGTTTTCTTTTTAAACGTGCGATGAAAAAGCCATCAGCGCCGCCGAACTCTGATAATTCAAAAGGTAAAACTTGTATATCGCCAGAGGGTGTTAAAATGGATTTGATACCTTGGACCTCTTCCAATGTGAATGGAACACGTTCTATAGTTTTGTAATGAGCAAGCGCTTTTTCAATTTGTTGTGTATTTTCTTCTGGTTCAAGTGAGCAGGTGCAATATATTAATGTGCCTTCATTTGCTAAATGCTTCATACCTGTTAAAAGTATTTTTTCTTGAATCTCAAGCAATGAATCAAGATCATTTTCTTTTCTTAGGAACCTACGTTCAGGATGACGTCTAAAAGTGCCAGTGCCACTACAAGGTGCATCAACAAGGACATAGTCAAATTTATCCTTGCTTTTCCAGGTGATTGCATCTTCTTGAATGATATTTGCCTGCATTTTGAGACGTTTTAAATTTTCGTGTAACCTTTTTAATCGATGCGCTGAATTATCAATTGCGGTTACATCCAGACCATAAGCTATTAATTGTGCTGTTTTACCACCGGGGGCTGCACATAAATCAAGTGCTTTTTTACCATTAATAGGATTGAGTAATTTAACGGGTAAAGAAGATGACCAATCCTGAATCCACCATTCACCTTCATGATAGCCTTCTAAACTTTCGATCATTGACTGACGATAAGATCTAATTGTATTGAAAGGTATAATGGTGCCACCAAGTTTTTCGGCCCATATATCCGGATCAGTTTTAATGGTAAAATCAGTAGGCGTTTCTCTTGAAAAAGCGAAGGCAATTTCTTGCGCTTTGCCTAGACCATAATTATTACGCCAACGCTTAAACATCCATTCAGGAAAATTTTTATCAACGCCTGTTTCTTTGATCAAGAATTGATGTTCATTTCGAATGATTTTACTTAATACAGCATGCACAAAAGGCTTAAAGTTTTTCTGATTCAAATGATCGATTAAGTGAAGCGCCGTTGTTACGATCGCGTAAGAAGATGTTTTTAAAAAATGGTGCTGTACAATCCCTAAACGCAAAATATCGCGTATCATCATATTCTTTTTTTCTATCTTTTTAAGAACTAACGAATCGATAAGTGCGTCGCATTGTCCGGACGTTCTAATCACCGTAAGATAAAGTAATTTAGAAAAACCCTTATCTTCTTGGCTTAATTGTTTGTAGCCTTTACTATGCGTAAAATCAATTTCTTTGCCTTGCCATAATGCTTCTAATGCTTTAATAACGAGAAAACGAGGCAATACACCTTCTTTTTCTAGAAAGCTTTGACGATCAATAGGCATGCTTACGACCATGGGTTAGATCCTGCCATTTTTTTAAGACGCATAATGCGATTAAGGGTGTTTGGGTGTGTTGAAAATAAATTATCCATTAAATGTCCGCTTAGAGGATTGATGATAAACATATGTGCTGTTGCAGGATTATTTTCTGCCTTGGGACTTTCAATATGCTGTGCCGCGTTTTGCATTTTTTCAAGCGCACTTGCAAGCCACAAAGGATGTCCACAAATAAGTGCACCCAATCGATCAGCCTCATATTCACGTGATCTGGAAATAGCCATTTGAACGAGCATGGCAGCAATAGGGCCTAAAATAACGATAAGAATTGTACCAAATATATTTGTTTTGTTATTGCTATCGTTGCTATGTGATGTAAAAAGTGCCACATGACCTAACATTGAAATGGCGCCTGCAATACCTGCAGTAATTGTCATGATAAGCGTATCTCTATTTTTGACATGCGCGAGTTCATGAGCAATAACACCTTTAACCTCGTCAGGTCTTAAAGCATTTAATAAACCGGTTGTAACAGCAATGGCAGCATTTTCTGGATTTCTACCCGTTGCAAATGCGTTGGGCTGATCTTCATGAATGAGGTAAAGCTTAGGCATAGGCAATTGCGCGCGCATGACAAGCTCTTTAATCATACTATATAGTTCAGGCGATTCTTGAGGCGTTACAGCTTTCGCGTTATACATATTTAAAACAAGTTTATCGGAATACCAATAAGAAAAGAAGTTCATCGCTAAAGCAATAACAAGCGCAATAATCATGCCGCTTGTGCCACCAATTAAAAAGCCTATACCTACAAAAAGAGCCGTAAGTCCTGCTAGGAGTAGAAAAGTGCGTGCCATTTTTTTCCTTTAAGGGCTTATTTAAAATCTTGCATACCCTTACTAATATATCTTAAAAATAGAAATTTTAAAGGGTTTGGTTGAGTTTATTATTAAAACTGTTGAAAACAATGATGCTTTTGCATCTATAGTATTAAGAATCTTTCTTTGGATTTTTACAATGCTGATCACCTTCCAAATGAAAGCTTTTACATGATCTACAATAATGTAGATCTGATATTTTTGCATTTTCGCCCTTAAGTTGCGGAAATAGCAAATGGATCATATAAATTCTAATCTTATATACTATAAAAATAATAATGGCTGAAATAATTAAAAATTTAAGCATCAGACCTCTTTCGAAACTATTTGTTTAGTTTCTATGGACACAAATGAATGTAAACAAAGCAATTAATACGATTTGACTTTGTTACAATAAAAACATGTTAAAGATATCATGGAAATGCTGACTTTCATAGGTTTTATAGGTTAAATAACTTTAGACGCATGCTCTCTGGATCATGTGTCTCGTTGTAGGTTCAGAATTTACCAGCGAAATTTTACTTCAATGCAATAAAGTAATCATATATATAGACCTTTTCTCTGGATTGTTTTTTAATCTTTGGTACGCTATAACAGTTTGTAATCTTAATATAAAAATCTAAATATTATCTGAAAGACAAAAAATGAATAAATGTTGGAAATGACTAGCAATTCCTTGGATTATCCATGCCTATCTGGCGATTCCGCAGAGTCGAATTTCCTTGAAACTGAAAGATTATTAGGGCGCAATAAATAGCATGAATATTTGCCCTACGTTGCAGCGTATGGATGGCCAAAAGTCAAAATATCTGAGTGAAAAAAAAAGTGCAGAATGATAAAATTTTCGCAAAGAAAATAATGTTCAGTTTTAAATATCACTAATTTTATACAGATTAAATTCTTATCTTGCTTTTTAAGCAAAAAAGATATATAGTCCTCGTTAAATAAGCGAATCCTTTTTAGAAAAAACTAAAATTTTATATTTTCTAAATTATCCCGTTCTTATTTCAAAATGTATACCCAAAGAATTTCAAAATGTGGGTAGGAAGATAAGTGGTGAGGCACGCGCAATGTATTTTTCATACATCAGCATGACGAATCCCGAAATCTGACAACCTCCACAATTGAAAATTGTTGGTATAGGTAGGAAAATAATTGGCTAAACAGATACTCTTTGTTTTAAAGACACAATAATAGTGCAATGCCAAAATCTGATAATCCTAACAATTTGCATAATAGGTATATAAGAACTTATACCGTAAAAATCTCTTCCATCCTATATTATGTAGTCGATTGAAAGAGAAAACAATTGACAATAATATAGATAGGTCAACAATGAACGCTTTTCACCAGATGGGTCTCCCAGAAGAACTTCTTCAATATATTGATAAATTAGGCTTTACAGCACCCACGCCTATACAATTGGAAGCAATTCCCTTAGCCATGAATGATCATGACGTTATGGGTTCTGCACAAACAGGTACCGGCAAAACACTTGCTTTTGGTATTCCTTTAATTGCCAAATTGATGGCAAATCCATATGAATCCGCTTTAATTCTAACGCCGACACGTGAACTCGCACAGCAGGTTCATACGGCCATTAGACAACTTTTAGCCATACGTGGTGATCTTAAAACAGCATTATTAATTGGTGGTGATCCTTATCCAGGCCAAATGCAACAGCTTAATGCGAATCCTCGTCTTATTGTAGGAACACCTGGTCGCGTGATCGATCATATAGAACGCGGCACATTCAAAACAAAGAATGTACATTTCTTAGTTTTAGATGAAACAGATCGTATGCTTGATATGGGATTTGGTATTCAATTAGATCAAATTATTCCGCATTTATCCAAAAATCGTCAAACAATGATGTTTTCAGCGACTTTTCCTGTCACCATCGAAAAATTAGCAGCGAAATATCTTAAAGATCCAAAACGTGTTTCGGTTGGATCAAATTTCAAACCTGCTGCAGCTATTAAGCAAGATATTCTTAAAGTTTCTGAAGAAGAAAAATATCCACAATTATTGTCACAATTAAGTGAACGTGAAGGTTCTGTTATTATTTTCGTTAAAACGAAAATTGGTGCTGATCGCTTGGCGAATAATTTGTACAAAGAAAAATATCGCGTTTCAGCGATTCATGGCGATCTAAGACAGAAAAAACGTGAAAGCGTTATTCATGGTTTCCGTATTGGCCGCACACAAATTCTTGTTGCAACCGATGTTGCAGCGCGTGGACTTGATATTCCGCATATTCAGCATGTTATTAATTATGATTTGCCTCAATGTCCTGAAGATTACATCCATCGTATTGGCCGTACAGCACGTGCTGGTGCAACAGGTTTTTCATTATGCTTGATCACGCCACAACAAACAAAAAAATGGGGCGAGATTCAACGCTTAATGAATCCAGATCAAAAAATTGAAACACCCAGAAATGGTGGATCTAAATCATCGACTAATAAAAATTCAAAATCTTTTGGTCAAAATCGTCGTCGTGATTTTGATAAACAAGATCCTTTCTATCCTAAAAAACCTTTTGGTGGATTTAAATCTGAAGGCGGCGGTAAAGGTGGTTTTTCAAAACCACGTCGTGAATTCGATAACGATCGTCCATCAGCACCTAAACAACGATTTGAAGGCGCACCGCGCGACCATTATTCGCCTGATAAACCACGCACAGAAGGTTTTTCAAAACCCCCACGTCGTGAATTTGCCAAAGAAAATAATTTTGATCGTCCATCAGCGCCTAAACAACGCTTTGAAGGCAATCGTGAAGGATTCTCCAGAGACACGCCACGCGAAGGTGGTTTTTCCAAACCTCCACGTCGTGAATTCGACAGAGATGATTCAGCCCCTAAAAAACGCTTTGAAGGCAATCGTGAAGGTTTCTCCAGAGACACACCACGCGAAGGCGGTTTCTCCAAACCTCCACGTCGTGAATTTGATAACGACCGTCCGTCAGCGCCTAAACAACGCTTTGAAGGTAATCGTGAAGGTTTCTCCAGAGACACACCACGCGAAGGCGGTTTTTCTAAACCTCCACGTCGTGAATTTGACAGAGATAATTCCTCAGCGCCTAAACAACGTTTCGAAGGCAATCGTGAAGGATTTTCTAGAGACACACCGCGCGAAGGCGGTTTTTCTAAACCTCCACGTCGTGAGTTTGACAGAGATAATTCCTCAGCGCCTAAACAACGTTTTGAAGGCAATCGTGAAGGTTTCTCCAGAGACACACCACGCGAAGGCGGTTTCTCCAAACCTCCACGTCGTGAATTTGACAGAGATGGAACAGCGCCTAAACGTTTTGAAGGCCCACGCGCCCAACGCGCAGCTTTCGATGGTTCAAAAGGCCCCCGAGACGACAGACCGCGTGATGATAGACCCCGTGAAGACAGACCTAGAACTGAAAGACCTAAATTTGACGGTCCGAAACCAGGTTTTTCACGTGATGGTGCGGCACCTAAAGCAGGTTTTGATAAACCTAAAAGAGACTTTCAAAAGAAGAGTTTTGCCCCAAGTTCTGGTGCAAAATCCTTTGATAAAGATGGTCGCAAACCATTTAAACCAAGAGCACGCGCTGCTTAATTTAGCGGCTTAAACTAAAAAAGGGTTGTTGTGCGTGAAAGTCAACAACCCTTTTTTTTTATAAAAATACTTAAACGTGTTAACAAATTACTATAGTTTTTTCTAAAAATAATCATACCGAAAAGGCAACATCAACGGCATTATGATGTACGTATCCACGATGCTTAAAAGTTTTGTAATGCGTTTTTAAAACGTGAGCATATGCTTTATTTTCCGGGTATTAATAAAAAATTCATATTATGTTATGCTAATACGTGGAAAAAAACAGGACGATTATTGTATAGAAGCTTTTCAGGGGCTTTATTAATTGAGACGCAGAAAAATTTATTCCAAGAATGTAAAATAAAAGCAGGGTATAAGGTTGCATTTAAACTTCAAACTGTTATGGCTCGTCAGTTTAAAAGAGAAGAATAAGTTAAACAATGATTATCGTACGCAGGGCAAATAAAAAAGATATTGAAAGTTTATTACCGTTTATGACGCAACTTGGTTATCCAACTAATCTTGATATGTTTAAGGAACGTTTCGATTCTTTTTTAAATCTTGATGGTTATGGCATAGGCCTTGCTTGCTTAAAAGACCAGATTATTGGTTTTGTAGCTTGGTCAAAGTCTACTATTTTTGTAATAGATAAAATACGCATTCATATCGAAGCGCTTGTTGTGAATGAACATTATCGCGGTCAAGGGATTGGTAAGAAACTTATTGATTTTATTGAAGACTTTGGCAAACAATTTAGTCCCGTTGTCATTGATCTGACCTCTGGTGTTAGACGCGCGAAAGATGGTTCCCATGAATTTTATAAAAATCTTGGTTATCAAAATGAGGGTCACATGGCCAAATTATATTTTAGAAAAGAACTATGAAAAAACGTTATAAATACAGTATAGCTATAATCGTAGCAATTTTAGTTGCAATTATAATTTTATTAATTAAATCAAATCGATGGGAATCTTATTACATAAATAAATTAAATGAACCTGCAAGAGAATTTATCCTTCAAGCATTAAAAACAATCCCAAATCCTAAATCAAGTGCAGAGACGATTTAATTTTTTAAAAGGTAATATTTTATGAATAAAAAAAATAAATATGCTTATATTTTTTTAAAATTCAACATGTTCATGAAGCAAGCATCGGCCCTAAAGGACGGCCTGCAAATAAATGCATATGAAAATGAGGCACTTCTTGACCACCATTGATGCCTTTATTAGATAAAATACGACACCCTTTTTGAGTTTCATCTATATCTTTTGAAATTTTACTAAGCGCTTTAAAAAATCCTGCAATTTCTTGAGGGCTTGCTTTTTCACCAAAATCTTCAAATGAAACATAAGCACCTTTTGGAATGAGTAAAATATGAACAGGTGCTTTAGGATGAATATCATGAAAGGCTAATGCAAATTCATCTTCATATACTTTTTTACAAGAAATTTCCCCACGTAAAATTTTTGCAAAAATATTTGTTGAATCATAGCCCATCTACATACCCCTATTAAAATAACTTCTTAATTACCCTGCAGCCTCAACTAAACTACAATGATAATCATCGCAGGTTAATGATTTTTCAAGATTTATCTCTTTTTCATCATTAAAAATTTTAACGTCATTCGTGCCTTTGATTAACAACGTCGTAGCATTATTTTTAGGCATTAAATAATTTTGAATGGATTTTAATTCTGTTCTAAGAAGAAGCTCTTCCCCATTATATAATTCTATCCACGCATTTTGGTTAGGGACTAAGGTTGCTTTATCAGATTTAAGAATAGGCTTGTTGGTTTTAGGAATTTCAATAAGAAAAATTTTTTCATCACCAAAAGGCGTTAATTGTTCTACAATAGGTATGGGTTGAGTTTCAATGTTATCAGGCTCTTCTTGCAACAATGCTTCTTCATTGGCTTTCAAAACAACAGTTGCGTCACCTTCTTTAGATAAATTTTGCACTAAACGTTCTGGTATATCATATCGTTCTTCAATAAATGATTTTACTTTTTCCCAGTTAATATTAATCAAAGCTAAAACAATCAAACAAAAACTGGCGCTTAGGATAATTTTTTTACCAGGCCCTTTTTTTGATTTTGGGACATCAGCAAAACTAAGATGGGCAGAAGGAATTTTTTCGTGTGGTTCTTTTTCGTAAAGTTCAAAAAGAGGCTCAAATGGAATTTTTAAAAATTGTGCATAAGATTTAATAAAGCCTTTAATGTAAGTCACTGATGAAAAAGAAGCATAATCACCTGCTTCTAAAGCCTTTAGCAAGGTAGCTCGAATGCGGATGGTTGCAGCAACATCTTCATAAGACAAACCAAGTTTTTCACGTTCTTTTTTTAAAATTTCTCCTAATTCGATACGAGAAGAATTAACAGGTTCTTGGTTTAAATCATTTTCAGACATAATGTACTCTTATAAGAATAAAACTTAGACTCAGTGTACTACGATACCATGATCTTGTGCAAATTGTCTTAATTTTTCGCGAATAGAATGATCATTCGCATTCATCAATGCTTCAAGATAGGGTTTTATAATATCGCACGAAATTGTTGAAATCATTTTTTTCAAAGCAGGAATCTTTGAAGATGAAACGCTTAATTCTTGTATGCCTAAGCCAATTAAAGCCAAGGCATCCAATGGTCTTCCAGCCATTTCACCACAAACCGATAAATCAACATTTTCTTTTTTACATTTTTGCGCAACATGCTGAAGACATCTTAAAAAAGAGGGTGATAAAACATCGTAACGCTCACCTAAATACGCATTATTGCGATCACTTGCAAAAAAGAATTGTGCAAGATCATTTGTACCTAAAGAAACAAAAGAAAGATGAGGTAATAATTGATCGAGTTGCCAGATAATACTTGGCACTTCGATCATCGCGCCAATTTTTATTTTGCTAGGTAATGATTTGTTTTTTTCTTTTTGACGATTGATTTCTAAATCTAAAATTTCTTTTGCTTTTAAAAATTCTGCAACTTCTGTCACCATCGGAAACATGATATTAAGTTGTTTATGTTGTGATGCTTCAAGCAAAGCGCGAATTTGTTGACGCAAAATAAAAGGACGATCTAAAGTAATGCGCAAAGAACGCCAACCCATTGCAGGATTTTCTTCCCCGCCTTGTAATTTTAAATAAGGCAGAATTTTATCCCCACCTATATCAATTGTTCTAAAATTAATCGGCAAATCGCCGATAATTTTATAAATAGATTGATAGATTTCAATTTGTTCTGCGACATTCGGAAATTTCGATTTCACCATGAAAGGTATTTCTGATCTATAAAGACCAACGCCTTCAACGCCGTATTCTTTTAAATTTTTAAGATCTGATTGAAAGCCCGCATTAATTTTTAACGAAATTTTAGATCCATCTTGTGTGGAAGAAGGTAAATCAAGTCCCTTAAAATAGTAATTTAAATTTTCTTTAAGAAAATTAAGACGATCTTGATAAGATTCTAAAACATCTTCTTGGGGGCGGATATAAATAATGCCTTGTTCAGCATCCAAAATAACGGGATCATTATCATAAACATTGTTAAGAATTTGCTCAACATGGCTTACAAAAGGTAAATCTAGGGAACGTGCAACAATCGCGACATGAGAATGAATGGTTGCTTCTTCAAGGACGAGCCCTTTTAAAGAGTCACGATCATAATCAAGCAATTCAGCACTCGCCATATTACGTGCAAACAAAATGGCATTAGATGGAATCTTACGTTTGCCAAGATTTTCTTGACCTGTCAGATGGTAATAAAGACGGTTATTAAGATCTTCAAATTCTGATAATTTTTCGCGAAATATAGGATCTTGGATTTGTTTGAAACGGGCTTGTGTATCGTTACGCACTTTATAAACAGCGGCTTCTGCCGTTAAACCTTCATAAATGGCTTCTTTTATTTTAGTGATCCACCTGAAATCATTAAAAATAGAACGGTAATTTTCTAGAACTTCTTCGTAATCACTTTTGAATTGAACATTGTCACGTTTAACGTAAGTTTGAATTGCTTTATTAATATCTTCTAAAGCTTTATCAAGACGTTGAATTTCAATGTCAGGATTATCCGCGAGTAATCTTTTAAGGTCTATGCGTGGTTGATGTAATAAAGCTTGACCAATCGCAATGCCAGAAATAATACGTTTGCCTTCAAGACGTGCTGGCAACATAACTGTTTCAGGCGCTGTTAAATTAACTAATTGTCCGCCTGCGATAAGTTCAGCAAATACAGTTGCTATAATTTCAAGTGTTTCTATTTCATCTTCTAGATATGTACGATTAACGTAACTTTGCGCTGAAATAACACCAATAACTTCACCGTCTCGTAAAATAGGAACGCCCATGAAAGATTGAAAACTTTGTTGTTTTTCAGTGTGTTCATGTTGGTTCATAAAGTGATAAGGCTGTGTGTTATTAAGCGCAATAGGAAGTGCACTTGAAGCGATTGATCCGATAAGACCTTGCCCCACAACTATTTTTTTAAGTTGTGCATGTTCAATGTCTTCGCCCTGAATCGCATAAAGTTCTAAAATTTGATTAGATTTTAGTAAATAAAGAGAACAAATATCGGCCCGTAATTCTGTTGCAATTAATTTTACGATAAGATTCAACCGATGGGCGACTGTGCCACGGGCTGCCATCACATCGCGCATTCTTTTAAGAAGTTGCCTTGGATTTCCTGTAATTCTTGGCGCTACAAGCGTCACTCTTTTCCTCACAAAATAATTGCGTTATGTGAACTATATACAAAAACATAGAGATTGATACAGCATTAGTAAAGACCTATACACATTCGTTGTATAAAGCAAGATCTGTTGCATTTAAATCTAAGCCTAAAAAAAATAACTATTTTATGCGCGACAAGCCTTATAGAAAAAATGAAAATATGTTAGGCACAAGCATGATTTTTAGATTTGGAGAATCTTATGTTTGGTCGTTTGACAATAATAGCAATCTTATTTGCTACTCATTTTTTGCCAGCCTTTGCTCATGAACCCATAACAAAATTTGATAATATGGCGGTTATTGCAACAAAAACTGAAAAAAAAGTTTTTGATGTTGCTGGATCCACAAGCCATATAAATCAAGATGATTTAAATAACATCCAAGCAGAACGCCTTTCCGATCTATTTAAAATGACACCTTCAGTCGAAATTTCAGGGGGACCCCGTAAAACAGCTGAACAAGTAAATATTCGCGGTTTCGGTCAAAATAGAACAGTTTTACGCGTTGATGGTGCACGACAAAATTTTAATTTTGGACATAATGGCGGCGTCTTTATGGATCCTGAATTTTTAAGCGAAATTGATGTATTGCGTGGACCTCAATCAAGTCTTTATGGAAGTGGTGCTATTGGTGGTATTGTCGGTTTTAGAACTTTAGAGGCTAAAGATCTTTTGCGTAAAGGTGAAGATTGGGGTGCTAAAGCTAAAATAGGCTATGGCAGCAATCAAAAAGAATTTTTAGCCAATACATCTCTTTATGGTCGGTATGAAGATCGCATCGATGGTCTTACAAGTTTTGTATTTCGTGATAGTGACGATTTAAAAACTGGTAAAAATAAAAAAATCCGTTATTCAGCGGACGAAATTAAATCTGGTTTGTTTAAAGCAAATGCTTATATTTTAGACTCCCATAAAGTAACAGGTTCCTTTTTAGTTTTTAAAGATAATTTGTCGACACTTTCTACCCCTAATCTTTTAAATTCAGATCAAATTAATTTAAGAATGTCTAATTTAAATATGTTTTTAGGACCAGATTTAAATTTTCCAGTATTGCGTGATACAAGACAATTAACAAGCACATTGGGATATGTTTACCAAAATGATGAAAACCCTTGGGTACATTTAAATGCTAAAATTTACAATACAGACACAAACATTAAAGATAAAGTTAACAATGATATTGTGCCCCGCTTAAAACGCGCTGACACAACAAAATTTTCGACCAATGGGTTGGATGTTTATAATACGACAAATATAAAAGCAAATGAGGATTTTGGTCTTAAAATCACCTATGGTGTTGAACATTTCAAAGATGATCAAAAAGGTTTCAGGAATGGTTTAACCCGCGCGCAATTTCCAAAAGCCCATGCTACAAATACTGGTCTTTATATTCGTGAAGAAATAACTTTTTTTAAAAAGCTAAGTATCGCAACTGGTTATCGTCACGATGCTTTTAATGCACATCCTGCAAAAGAACTTAAATTACCTAAAAGACATGACCATCATGGCTCGACGTCTTTTTCAGCAACTTTACGTCCCATTGATTGTTTAATGACGTACATATCCTATGCTGAAGCCTTCAGAGCACCTCACTTAACAGAACTTTATGGCGGCGGCATTCATTTTATGACCCGTTTTCCAAACTTCTTTATACCCAACCCTAACTTAAGCCCTGAACGCGCTAAAACAACTGAATTTGGTCTAGGCCTCACTTTTGATAATATTTTCATGGAACAAGATAAATTCAGAACAAAATGGGCTTATTTTGTAACCCATGCCAATGATTTTATTGAACGTCGTGTTCGTATGATGACGACGACCATTGAAAATATTACCTCAGCCCGTATTCGTGGTTTTGAAGGCGAAGGTGCTTACGAATCCAATTATATTTTCGGTGGTTTTGGTTTTTCTGCTTTGAATGGATATGACAAAACACATGCAAGTCGCATCGCAAGCGTCCCGCCTATGAAATTTGCATTCACGTTAGGATCCAATTTACCTGAAATTGATGCAAAATTAGGCTGGCGTTCAATTTTCAATCGTGAACAAAAACGTGCACGTCACCAAACAGAGCAAACACCGCCACAGAAAACACATGGTTTTGCAACGCATGATGTCTTTATGTCCTATTTACCGCAACAAAATTGGGCAAAAGGCATAGAATTCAATATCGGTGTTGATAATCTATTCAATAAATATTATCGTAAACATTTAGCGAACATCCCTGAAATGGGACGAAACTTTAAGCTAAGCCTGGGTTTCAAATTGTAATATTTTAATTTAATTATGTGTGGATGCATTGAGACTTATTCTTAAAAAATATCGGTTTTCAATTGCATTCACACTTTCTATAGGCCTTCATTTTTTTGCCTTTTTTGTCTGTCCGCATCTTAATCAAAAAGAAAGTTTAAAAGGCGAGACATTGCTTACCTATGAGGTTGCAATTTTAGAGCCTTCTATTTGTATTTCTGATGAAGTGTCAGCTACATCAATGCTTCATGAAGTTTCTATTTTAGATGTTGTACAAGAAATTTCACCCGAATCCATACAAGATATTATCCCGGCAATAATCAAAGAAGAATCAATTGATAATTCACTTGTACCTGAACTGATAAAGGATATTCAGCAGATCGATGAAAACGCTTTGCCACAAAAGATAGAAACGCCAAAAACAGAATTACCAAAAGTTACAAAAAAACTTATTTTAAAACCTGTAAAACCTAAATCTCAACAAGTACCTAAAATTAAGACCACCCCCAAAAAGATGCTTGCCCCCCCTAAAAACACTATACAAACAAACATTACGTCTTCTAAAAATGAATTAAATAATGTGCATGGACCTGAAAACGCCGCACATCACCAACAACAAAATGCCTCTTTAGGTACTAGTGAACATGAAGCGCCTATTATGCCTATTGAAAAAGCAAAGTTACGTGGCAAATTAATTATGCCACCATATCCTAAACGCGCCTTTGATATGGGACTTGAAGGTGAAGTAACGCTCCAAGTTTTAATCGACAAAACTTCTCAAATCAAAGATATTAGAATAATACGTCATAAGGGCAATAGACTTTTTTGCGTAGAAGCTTTTAAAACAATTAAAGAAAAATGGGGCGGCTTGATCGAGCCCCACCAACAAAATGGTCAATTTATTGAAGGTTGGATTGAAATTACAATCCCCTTTATCATTAAACAGGAATAAAAATGCATTTTTTAGATTTCAGCACACATTCTTTTTGGTTTTATTATTTAATGACTTGTTCTTTTTTAGCGCTAGCTTTGATTTTAGAAAGATTTATATATTTTTTAACTTTAAAACAATTACCTAAAATGGATTGCCAGCATCTTCAAAAAGCATTAGAAGCAGGACGCTATCCCGATGAATGCCCTAAAATTAGATCAAGCGCTCTTAAAGAAGCTTTAAGTCTTATTTTTGCACATCAAAACCAAGACAGAACCTTACGCCAAGAAGTACTAAATGCATGGTTTGATAATCATAAAAAAGAAGTCTATCAACGCCTTAAATGGCTTAATCTTGTGGCACTCATGGCATTGCTTGGTGGTATTTTAGGTTCAACTTTGGGCGGCATAAAAATGATTACCGTGTTAACATCCTTTGCACCCAATGATTTTATGCATGTATTAAAACAATCCCTCACTTATCTTGCTTTTGGCATGATGATTTCATTTCCTGTTTTTATTCTGACTAAAATTTTTAAAATTATAGGTGGATTCTATTTAAGCAGGCTCAATAAATCTTTAAAAATGTTATTGTTGTCGCTTGAACGTTATCCCAATCCAGAACATTCAAATGTTGAAGCTGTTTGTCCTTATACGGGAAAGAAATAACCACCTAAAATTGATAATATAACTCAATGATAGGTAAGCCCCTAGTTTGACTAGGGAGACTATAAAGGCTTGGCCTTCAGATTCAGTAATAGTGTAAGATCCATTTCGGCTTGACGGTCAGAAAGGATCTTACACATGAGTAATATATCATCATACGAAA
>JAUXUR010000015.1 GCA_030680745.1 Alphaproteobacteria bacterium | reverse complement strand
AGAGGGATCGCTTTATCAATAGGCTTACCGTCTTTTCCAAGAGGGATCGCTTTATCAATAGGCTTACCGTCTTTTCCAAGAGGGATTGTTTTATCGATAGGCTTGCCGTCTTTTCCAAGAGGGATCGCTTTATCAATAGGTTTGCCATCTTTTCCAAGAGGGATCGCTTTATCAATAGGCTTACCGTCTTTTCCAAGAGGAGGTGTTGTTGACTTAAATAGAGCATCAGTAGAAAGAGCTGCTGCTGGGCCTACGGGGGCTATAGCTGCAGGATCAGCTGGAGGTGCAACTGGCGCTACGCCGGGATCAGCTGGAGGTGCAACTGGCGCTACGCCGGGATCAGCTGGCGGTACTACTGGCGCTACGCCGGGATCAGCTGGCGGTACTACTGGCGCTACGCCGGGATCAGCTGGCGGTACTACTGGTGGCACAACTGGCGGTACTACTGGTGGCACAACTGGCGGTACTACTGGTGGCACAACTGGCGGCACTACAGGTGGTACAACTGGCGGCACTACAGGTGGTACAACTGGCGGTACTATAGGCGGTACAACTGGTGGTACTATAACAGGTGGCACTATAATAGGTGGTTGGGTATTATCAATAATAATGGGTGGTTGAGTATTATCGATAATTATCGGTGGTTGGGTATTATCGATAGGTGGCAATAAACCGCCAAATATCCCCCCCAAAAGATTTACCGCATCATCGATAATTGGTGGTATAAAGCCTGGATCTACCGGTGGAGGGGGCATAAAGCCTGGATCCATAGGGGGTGGAGGCATAAAGCCTGGATCCATAGGGGGTGGGGGCATAAAGCCAGGATCCATAGGAGGTGGAGGCCCTTGAGGTACCACAACAACTGGAGGTCTGGGCGCTGATGGCATAATAATTACTTCAGGCTCTTGTGGAGGCGCCTGCTGAATAATAGTTTTTGTTTTAGGTGGTTTAGGTTTTTTAACTGGTGTAGTGAAAAGCGTTACACCTTCGGGTTTAATTTCTTCTTTTGATCCACAAGCTTGTGGATTATTCATTTTATATTCAGCATTATTACATGCATTTTTCGCATCCTCACTCTGACAGAAAGGAACATTATCTTCCCTATAACTTGAATATGAACATGGGAAAGTATTATCAGCTTTTTGACATGATTCAGTATTGTTTTCTCTAAAATTAGTATTAGAGCAAATATTTATTTTATCTAATGCTGTGCATGTTTCACTATTTTCATCACGAAATGCTTGGACACTACACGGGTTTTTTTGGACAAGCTCAGTACACATGTCCTGATGATCGTTAAGATATTCCTGATATTGGCACGGATTCGTCGGCGCTGTGGCTTCTTCAGCTTGAATTGTTGTCGGGCTAAGTGATAAGAGAAACAAACTTAAGCCGAGACAAGCCATCTTTATCATTTTCATAATAGACAACCTCCAGAATTATTGTTTTCTACTATAATATTACCATAATATAGCTATAAATGTTATATAATTTTAATCTATACTTATATTTAGTATTATAATTACTTTTTTCTGCAAAAAATTATGAATCCATTCATTGATATTGTTTATAAATTCTGTTTGCTTTATGATGGGTCACTTATGGTGTTAAAATTTTTATATACATGGAATATCGATGTCTTTATCTAAAAAATTACAAGCAATACTTGAACGTTTTAAAGAACTGGAAGCAGGGCTTGAAAAAGCATATGAATTAGATGTTCAAACTTATACAAATTTGACAAAAGAAGTGGCTGAAATTAGGCCGATTGCTGAAAAAATCATTGAACTTCAAAACGTTGAAAGTGAGCTTGCTGATTTAAAAAATCTTTTAGATGACCCCAATACAACAAATGATTTTAAAGAAATGGCTGACGATGAATATCAGGCATTAAGAAAAAAACTACCAGAATTAGAGCATGAAACTCAAATTTTATTGTTGCCCAAAGATCCAATTGATGAAAAAAATGCGATTCTTGAAGTACGCGCAGGAACGGGTGGTGAAGAGGCCGCCTTATTTGCAGCTGAACTTTTTCGCATGTATCAACGTTATGCGGAAATTAAAGGCTGGCGTTTCGAAGTGCTTAATTTTGATGATACGGGTATTGGTGGTATCAAAGATGCAAGCGCTACTATTGCAGGACAAGGTGTTTTTGGACGTCTAAAATATGAATCGGGTGTGCATCGCGTACAACGTATTCCTAAAACAGAATCAGGTGGGCGTATTCATACGTCAGCTGCAACTGTTGCTGTATTATCTGAAGCTGAAGACATCGATGTCCACATTGAAGAAAAAGATTTAAGGATTGATGTCTTCCGTTCCAGTGGACCAGGCGGACAATCCGTTAATACAACCGATTCTGCAGTCCGTATAACCCATATTCCCACGGGCATCGTTGTGCAACAACAAGATGAGAAGTCACAACATAAAAATAAAGCGAAAGCACTTAAAATTTTACGCGCCCGTATTTTTGAAGTAGAACGGCAAAAAGTAGATCAAGAACGCGCACAATCTAGAAAATCCCAGATTGGTTCAGGCGACCGCTCCGAACGCATTCGTACTTATAATTTTCCACAAGGTCGCGTATCTGATCATCGTATCAATTTAACGCTTTATAAAATTGATCAAGTGATGGAAGGCAGCGGTTTAGATGAATTTATTGATGCTTTAACGACAGAAGATCAGGCCCAGAAATTAGCAGAAGCCAGCGAATAAAGAACTGCTCACCTTTTGGGCAGTTTATACAAATTATAGAATTTGTTGAAGTGTTTCAGCAAGTTTTAATAAAGCTGGCGCAAAAATCAACAACAACAAGGCCGGTAAAAAACATAAAATCAGTGGTAAGGACAATAATACACCCAGTTTTTGTGCTTTTTCTTCAATCAAAACCATCGCATCACTACGCATATCTTGCGCTAATATTTGAAAAATTTGCGTAAGGGGTGTACCAAAAGTTTCTGCTTGTACAAAATAAATTGATAATGTTTTAAGTTTTGTTTGCGGTAATTTTTGAGCACTCAGGTCAAAAGCTGTGACAAAGCTTTCTCCTTTTTTAAGTTCATTCAGGATTTCTTTTAAGAAGTTAGTAAATTCGGGTGAAGATTGTTCAAAAAAAGAAAGTATTTTTTCTATTGTTTGAGGCATTGAAATACCTGCTTTTAAAAATAAACATAAAAGATCTAAAAAATCAGGCAATTTTTGATTAATATTTTGTGTTTCTTTATTTTTTAAAGATTTCAAAAATAATATATAAAGAATGCAATAGAAAAAACTTAATGCAATGGCGAAAGCGATTTTTTCAGATATTAATAATCCTATTATGAATATAATTAATGTGCCGATTAAATGTCCTAACATTATTTTTTGTATATTATTATAATACTTAAATGGCATTATATTTTTGTAATAATTTTGACTATTTTTATTAAAAGCTTTTAAGAATTTTTTGTCAGGTGATGCAAATCCAAGGGATTGGTTAATGAGTTGTATTAATTTAATTTTTTGTATAACAAAATATGTAACGCACAACAGACTAAAAATAATACTGAAAATAATAAAATTATCCATGTTTAAACCGCGTTAATTGAAACATCCAAAAAAAACCTATCCCCCAAAAGCCAAAAGCCATCAATAACACTAAAGACGCGTTTGGATTTTTTAAAAAATCCGCAATGTAATTTGGGTTCAATATCCACAACGCTAAAAATAATCCAACAGGTAAAAATCCAATAAGATATATTGAAAAACGTGCTTCCGCAGATAAGGCTTTTGCTTTCTGTGCTAATTTTTTCTTTTCGCGTAAAAGAGCATAAAGATTTTCAAGCATTTCTTTGATGCTTGTGCCTGTTTCATATTGCAAGGAAAGAATCGTTGTGAAATATTGGTAGGATTGAAGCGGATATAAAATACTTGATTCTTTGAACGCTAATGTAATGTCTTTTCCTATAGCGATTTCTTTCAATATACGGCCTATTTCTTGACCAAAACAGCTTGGATGTTGTGAGAGAATCTCTAAAGCCTTAGACATAGGAAGTCCTGCACTTAGAAGACGCGCTAATTGTTCTAAATTATTCATAAAATTTGTTTCAAAAAATTTAAAATTTCGTTGTTTTACATAATATAGGTATGACTTCTTAAGGATATATAAGGCAAATAATATTAGAAACAAATAAAGAGATATAAAATAAGATCCAATGATAATACATAAATAAAGAGAATTTAAATTCAGTTTTGTTTTTTTATTTTTTTTGAAATTAAGCAAATCTTCAATCTGTAGATTTCTTCTTTTTTGTGCAATCAAAAAATAACATAAATTTAATAGTATAAAAATTAATAATGTGCCGATAATAATGAATTGAATATTATTCATATAAATTACACTGAACTTAACAAATTTAGAATTTCATCAGCACAATTGACTTCATCTTGAATTTTCATTTTTTCAGCCTTCACTAAAAAGGAAGGCCTATCACAAAGCTGAATATAGCTACCCTCTTGAATATTTAATCTAAAAAGATCCTGAATAAGAATATGTTGATCATCTGTACTTAAGATTTCTGAAATAGCTGTAACGCGACGCACACCATCTTGCATACGTTCTAAATGAACAATGATATCAATGGCTCCCTTAATCAGATCTTTAAGCACAAAACTTTGGCTTGATAATCCTGCTAAATAGGCCATGTTTTCAAGTCGTGCGAGCGCTTCTTTAGGTTCGTTTGCATGAATGGTTGACATCGATCCTTGATGGCCGGTATTAAGTGCTTGCAGCATATCAATGACCTCTGGGCCACGAACTTCACCAATAATGATACGATCAGGACGCATGCGTAACGCATTACGGACAAGATCCCGAATTGTGATCTCGCCTTGGCTTTCAAGATTAGGTGGGCGTGCTTCTAAGCGAATGACATGCGGCTGCATTAGCCTTAATTCTGCGGTATCCTCAATTGTAATAATGCGTTCATTCGGTGAAATATAGGCTGAAAGTGCGTTCATTAAAGTCGTTTTGCCAGCACCCGTACCGCCAGAAATTAAAATATTAAGGCGTGATTGAATGAGTAATTTTAAAAATTCTTCTATTTTAGGGGATAAACTTCCCTTTTCAACCATTTTATCCAAAGAAATCCCAGATTTTCGAAATTTACGGATAGATAAAACGATACCTGACAGACTCAAAGGCGGTAAAATAATGTTCACGCGACTATCATCGTCAAGACGTGCATCAACCATAGGTTTCGATGCATCAACACGTCTACCCATGCGATTAGCAATACGTTGTGCAATTTGAAGCAAATGTTTTTCATCACGAAAATATAAGGGTGTTTTTTGAATCTGACCTTCTTTTTCAATTAACACATCAAAAGGACCATTCACGAAAATATCTGTAATTTTATCGTCTTTAAGTAGGGTTTCAAGCGGCCCAAAGCCAAGCATGTCATGAATTAAATAATCCGCATAAAAATCTTCTTGTTTTTGACTTAAGAATAATTTTTCATCATTGGCAATTTTATGAATCAGTGTATGAAATAAGTTTTTAATATGAGTATCATCATGTAGGGATAAATCTTGAAGGTCTAATTCTTCTTTTATTCTTTGCGTTAAAATCTCGATAATTTCTTCTGATAAGAAATTATTATATGTGATCGTATCATGTGATTCTTTGACAATTAATTTTTTAGAATCAAATTCGTGAAATGTATCATCCTTAACAATTTTCTTCTTGCCAAAAAATTTTTTCATGCACTTTTCTTTCGAAACCAAGATGTTTTAGTACGTGCTGACCCCCAACCACCAATATCATCTATTAACGGGTGAAGTGCTTTTGGTATTTTTATAGATTTATGCCAAAATTCTTCTTCAGCTTTATACGGATTCATGAAGATATCAAAATCGATTGAGTGGTTCAGCTTTTTTTTAAATAAAAAAGGTGCAATAAATTCAGGCGCAAATTGATTCTGGACTATTTGAAAATTAAGGTCCAATTCTTTGAGTCTTATTAAATCACGCAAAGATTGAAGGCTATAATCACTCACACAAATTGTTTTTTGAGCCTGCCCTTTTAAAAAAGCTAAAGTTGAAAACATAAAATAAGGTATATGCATAATGACGTAGTGATAATGCATTTTACTATAATTTGTGATCAATTCTAAATAATCAGTATTGATAGTGAAAGCATGATCAAAAGAATCTAAGCTTGAAAGAAGTGATAATTTAGAATTTACAGACACAATAGATCTTTTAAGCATTAATGTATCGAACCCATCAGCCTGATCAAATAAATGTTTTGTTTCTTGAATATTAGGCATGTGCGCCCAAAGTGAAAAAGGTGAAATATATGGATCAAGATCAATAAGTAAAGTATTTTTGTGATGTATTTGAGAGAGGGACCAGGCTGTATAAAAAGAAAGATGCGACGCGCCTAATAGTGGTTTTGTCCCTAAAAATAAAACCAATCGGCCCCTTTTTTCTTTTTGGGAGATAAACTGACCGCGCTGCAATAATCTATTTATTGTTTTTTCAATGAGCTCTTTTGATATGGGTTTAACCAAATAATCGCTTACACCAAGCGATAATAATTCACGAAAAAAACCAACGTCATTACGTGTGCCTAAAGCTATCACATGAACGCCTGGTTCAGTTACCTCTGCCAATTCTTCCATTTTATTAAGTGGTAAATTTTCGTGATCAATATCAATAAATAAAATTTTGGGTGATACTGATTCTTTCAAATAAACAATGGCGTTCTGAATCGATCCTTTTTGAATAAGACTTGATGTTGAAATGGATACACAATTTTGAATAATAGAAAGACTATGATTGTCTTGTACGAACGCAATAATATCAAGCGCTTTATTTGGTAAAGCTTTTTGAGTCAGACCAAACATTTTCAATTTCCCTTGATTGTATTTTTTTATCGTTGAAGACGTCAATTTTTTCAGAAGCTATGCCTGGCGTTAAAGAAGATGATTCCTTTAAATCATAAGGATCTTCAAGCATTAACCCTAAATTTGTTTGTTGCGTGCAGCCTAAATTACTAAGCTTTTTATTTTCTTTGGTGCTGGGTATAGGGCTCGACCAATCAGGACAGATTGGTAATATAGCTGTATAAGTAATAAGGTCAACTTTTAAAAAACTACGCAAATAAACATCTTTATAAAAATCTATTTTTTTGGGTTTAAGACCGTTTTTTAAAAGTAGATGTTGCATTTTTTGTCTAAACGCGACTGGTGTTTTAGGTGAGTAATAAAATTTCACGCGTAAAAAGGGGGCGTTTATAAATTCTTCCAAAAATAATTTAAATTCATCAATTTTATGTTGATCCATTTGATCAAAAACAAAATTCTCTGTTTTTTCAATAAAACCGAGTTGTTTGGGTTGAGGGATATAATGATATTCTTGTTTGGCACAGCTGGATAGGAATAAAATAAATATAAGTAAAGTTGGATAATTAGTTGTAATTTCAAAGCACTCTCTATTTCTTCTCGGCTTCACTCCACACTTCCTACGTCCCGCGGCCATATCATTACCCATAAGTATGACCAAATGTATTTTGAAATATTTCGCGAGCCTTAATATGTTCATATAGGGCACGTAATCCCTTCCACATAACTATTGGTCCTGGATCTCCATCAT
>JAUXUR010000014.1 GCA_030680745.1 Alphaproteobacteria bacterium | reverse complement strand
AGGTGATTTTTGATGCCGAAAATTTCGACAGATAATTGTTTTACCTTAGAAATTTTTGGTTCAAAAAGCGACCAAAGGTCATCGGCTAAAAACGGTAGTTTTAGATTATTTGGGTATTAAGTCGAAGTGAAACAAAAAATGATTGATATGCTTAAATTTCGACCCCACCATTTTTTATGTACTATCGGTTATGAAGGTAAAGGTTATTCAGAACCTTTTACGTATAATTATGACAAAATTGCTGAACAATTACGTGTGCCTGATGGCGATCAAACTGAAATTCAAGTTGTTTTTCATACGGATGATATTTGCGCCCCCTGCCCGCATCAACGTGGCCTTTTGTGCGCTACTCAAAAAAAAATAGCGTCTCTTGACAGAAGACATTGTGATGCCTTGAACCTTATGGAAAATGAAATTTTAATGTGGGTTGATGCCAAAAAACGCATTAAACAAAAAATATCAATCGATACATTTCATGAAATTTGCAAAGGATGCCAATGGAAAGCATTAGGTGTTTGTGAAGAAGCATTGCGTAAATTACATGAGAATAATGAACTATAAGCTAACACTTTACGACTTAATAAAACCCTTATCTTTATCATTTACGATTTTCATGCTAACATGACCCTGTACAACACTAAGTTGATATACGTCTTTTAATTAGGAGTCTAAAGAATGCGCATTTCTTCGCTAAAATTCATGGCAACGTTCTGTTTAGTTGCAGGGCTTGCACCTAGCTTTTCTTATGCGAAATCTGCTGCACCCACAAACAATTCTTCAGTTGCATCAAGCCAAAAAGATTTTTCAAAAGAAGCATCAGATCTTATTTTACATCTTCATGATCGTGTTGCAAAAGAACTTGCAGGACAACAAATATCAACAGCTGAACGCCAAACGCGTTTTCGTGTAATGCTTCAAGAAGCCTTTGATATTGATCGTATTTCTCGTTTTGTTTTAGGAAATTATTACCGCGTTGCTGATGACACTCAGAAACAAACGTTCAGAAAATATTTTGAAGACTTGCTTGTGCAGACTTATGCCGAATCCTTTAAATCATACTCTGGCAACAGTTTTAAAATTCAAAATGTACGAATGGTCCCTGAAACAGGTATGGCCCTTGTATCAACAAGTGTTAATGTTCCTAAAAAGGGTAATACAAACGAAACAGCACCTTTGTCTATTGAATGGCGTATTAAACCCGATCAAAATGGCTACAAAATCGTCGATGTCAGTATTGAAAATGTCAGTATGAGCATTACAAAACGCCAAGAATTTGGCTCAATAATTCAATCTGGTGGTGGTCAAATAAGTGCTCTTATTCAAAAATTAGAACAACAAACAAAAGGTGTACGTCAAAGCTAGATTGCTTTTGACACGACAAAGAAAAATATACCTAACATTATTTCAAAATGTGGGTAGAAAGATAAACGCCGAGACATGCGGCGTTAATCTCTTCACAAAGGAGCATGTCGAATCCCGAAATCTAACGACATTCACAGTTTAAAATAAAAAGGGTATAAAAATGATTAAAACTGTATGCGTCATCGGCGCAGGCCAAATGGGTAACGGAATTGCACATGTTTGTGCGCTTAGTAATTATGACGTCATTCTATCAGACGTTAATGAACAGCAACTTCAAAAAGCACTTTCAAGTATCGATGGAAATCTTGGGCGTCAGGTCGCAAAAGGTATTATATCTGAAGAACAAAAAAAAGTAGCACTTCAAAAAATTACAACAACAACAGGTGAAGCACATTATCCAAAATGTGATTTAGTTATTGAAGCCGCAACTGAAAATGTCGAGTTGAAAAAACAAATTTTACGTAAAGTGGGTGCTGCTGTTTCACCTCACGCTATTATTGCAAGCAACACTTCTTCAATTTCAATTACAGGACTTGGCACAGCATCAGGTCGCCCTGAAAAATTCATGGGTATGCATTTTATGAATCCGGTCCCTATCATGAATTTGGTGGAACTTATTCGTGGCATAGCAACTTCTGACGAGACCTTTAAACAAATTAATGAATTAGCACTGAAATTAGGCAAAATACCAGCTGTTTCCAAAGATTTTCCAGCTTTTATCGTTAATCGCATTCTGTTGCCCATGATAAATGAAGCCATTTATGCCCTCCATGAAGGTGTTGGCACTGTTGAGTCTATTGATACTGCCATGAAATTAGGCGCAAATCATCCTATGGGACCATTGCAATTAGCTGATTTTATTGGTCTTGATACGTGTTTGTCTATTATGCAAGTACTGCATGACGGTCTAAGTGATAGTAAATACCGTCCCTGCCCTCTTCTTGTTAAATATGTTGAAGCAGGCTGGTTGGGTCGCAAAACAGGTAAAGGTTTTTATGATTATTCAGGTGAAAAACCTGTTCCAACACGTTGAATATAAAATTTTTTCCTGGATAAGTAAGAAATAATTTTTCTTATTCAAATCCAAGAAATACATTAATAAGATTTTTTACGTACACCCAAATGATTTGGAAATGCTGGTTTTTGGGCATGAAATTTTAGGTGATTTTTGATACCAAAAATTGCGATGGGTAATGAGTTTACCTAAGAGTTTTTGGTTTAAAAAGCGATCAAAGTTCATAAACTAAAAACAGTAGTTCAGATTATTTGGGTATATACATGAACATTTACAAAAAGATACAATTAACCTTAGAAAAACTAGCTGATCCTATACGCGCGCACGATTCTAAACGATTTTTTAAAGTAACACCCGGCGCCTATGCGGAACATGAGCAATTTATTGGTATTACGGTGCCTGTTTTACGAAAAGTGTGCAAAGAATTTTCAACAACACCTATTGCTGAACTTCAGTTATTGCTGGAATCACCCATTAATGAAGAAAGGATGCTCGGCTTATTTGTCCTAGTGGATCAATACAACAAAGCAACACATGAAGAAAAAGAAAAAATATACCAATTTTATCTCAAAAATACCAAGCATATCAATAATTGGAATTTGGTTGACGCCTCTGCACATTTAATTGTAGGAAACCATTTACTTAATACGAACAAAGAAATTCTTATAACGCTTTCAAAATCAGATTACATGTGGGAAAGACGTATTGCGATTGTTTCAACCTGGTTTTTCATTCGCAATGATCAATATGAATGGACAGTAAAACTATCCGAAATATTGCTTAATGATCCACATGATTTGATTCATAAATCTGTTGGTTGGATGTTACGCGAAATGGGCAAACGAGATTTAAAAGTGTTAGTTGAGTTTTTAGATCAATATGCAACACAGATGCCTAGAACAATGCTTCGTTACGCTATTGAAAAATTCCCAGAGTCGGCACGAAAATTATATTTAATGAAACGATAATCGGAACCACTTAATTTAGAGTGAAATAAATTTAAATTCATGCAAGGAATGAAGCAAGATGTGTAATTTTTTCTTCCTACATGAGCAAAGGATGACGACGCATCAATCGGCCACAGTAGTAGAGTTTCGAAAGAAGCCTATTATACGGGACAAAAATTTAATTAGGACTCGAAACCTACCAAATACCCAGTTGTTTCCCTGAACAGGCGAGAAGCGAAACTTCGAGCACGGATTCAGGGTCCAGTTAAAAAGTATGATCGAATATCATGGCATGCTTTTATATGATAGAGTCATGCTCTTACGAGCATATATTTCTTTCTGAATCCTGAATCCGCCTATGAAACTTTGCTTCAAGGCGTTCAGAAAAACAAGGGTGTGTAAGCAATTTTCTAGCATAAAAATAAAAATTGTCCGGTAGATTGATCGATTATATATACTAAAACTGGATCATATCTAAATCATGACTCATATTTTATAAAATTTCTATACTTCTTATCCAAAAAAATTATAAAAAAATATTTTTTACTTAAGCGTAATTTTGTTTTACACTCGAATGATTTGAAAACGCTACAAGTTGAAGGGCGTCTCCCAGCCCCTCCTACTTCCCGCAGCAAGTCACTTGGGGTCCATAAATCCCATGGGAAAGTCTCGATAAATCCATTCACTACCTCCTGCATAATGGATCCCAAGGGACTTGCCGCGGGAAGTAGGAGGATTGTAGTGTTTTCGGATTATTTCACTATATGTCCCGTAGATTGATTACACCCAAACTGGGGTTTACTAACCCCAGACGGACGCAAGAAGCTCTTATTCGCCTTCAGCTCTTACAGCAGGTGCTGACCTATCATGGATCTTGTCAGCTGGAACTTTTTTAAGACTGCGTTGTTTCACTTGTAGTTCTTGTTGTACAGCCTCCCTTTTTAATATATCCGCTTCTTTTTTTATCTCATCGGCCCCTTTTGCTCGTGCCGGCTTCTCTCCTGCAGCTTCTCTTGCCTTTTTCTTATCTAGAGCTTGTTGCCTCCATGCAGGTAATGGAACTGCAGGTTTTGACTGCACTGCAGAAGATACTACGCCTGGTGCACCAGCTGCTGGTTTCGCACCTGGTATAGCAGGTTTTTTATTTAACAGCCTTTGTCTTATTTCTTCATTCAAATCTGCATTACCTCTTCCTAATCTTTGCGCTTTAGCAAGATTTTGAGCAGCAAGCTTTTCCTCTTCAGTTTGTTTCAACCCTTCAGTTTTCCTTAAGGGTTGACCCTTACGAATATCACCAAGTAGTGCGCCTCTACCTCCTGCAGGAGGAGCAAATTTACCGATTGGAGGTGGTGGAGGTCCCATAGCAGGTGGAGGTGGTGGCCCCATAGCAGGTGGAGGCGGAGGTGGAGGAGGTGGCACCATGCCAGGATGAGGTGGTGGCGTTTGCATTACAGCGCCCGGCGCTAAATGTTTTGCGACTAAAGCTGCTTTAGCTGCTTGTAATTCAGCTTTCAATCCAACGTGTTCGACTGATAATAACGCATGTTTTTTTTCTGCTTCTGATTTAGCCGCTTGCAATTCAAGAACTTTCTCATTTAATCCAGAATCAAGAACATGGCCTGGTACAGCCGGTGTTATTGAAGGTTTTGCGACTAAAGCCGCTTTAGCAGCTTGTAATTCAGCTTTCAATCCAACATGTTCAGCTGATAATAACGCATGTTTTTTTTCTGCTTCTGATTTTGCAGCCTGTAATTCAAGAATTTTCGCATTTAATCCAGAATCATGAACAAAGCCTGTTGCAGTCGATGTCTTAGCCGTTTGCAATTCAAGATGCTTCTCTTCTAAAGCATCTCGTGTTACTTCTAATTCAGCATGCTTCGCATCAAATGCTGACTTAAGATCTTGATAAATTTTTGTGTTTTCTGGAAGTGGGCAAACAGGTTGATGTTCTTTTTGCCATTTAATTTGTTCTTTATTGTCTTTGTCTAGACGTTCATCAACACTCAGAATTTTTTGATTAGGTGCTTCATTTTCATTTTCATTGTCTTCATCATTAATCGAATTAATGTATGGCGATGAAGGATTTGTTTTTGCGTATAAATTATCCGTATTTAAAAAAGCGCTTGATGTGAGTATAATGGACAATATTGCTGTAATACGCATGGCATGATTTCCTCTTTTATTTTTATCTTAACATCATTTTAATTTAAAGACAGTTAAAAAATAGTTAAATTTATGTATTTTTAGTGTACAATATTAATATAGGTTAATGTATGGAGGTTGTTATGAAAAACCTACATCGTGTGGCTTGTTTAGTTTTATTTAGCTTAGTTATGACAATATCATTTCGGGCTGACGTAAAAGCAATTGAAACACCCTTGTTTCAGCAAAATGAGCAAATAAAAAAAGAAATGAATTATAAGCATTTGCAAGAGCCTCAAAATGGGAAAAGTCTTACGAATGCAAAAAATACGGAAACCGTCAAAAAATCATCCGAAAAAGTTAAAAAACCTGAAATTTGGCATCCGAAAGTAAAAGGAGTTGATTTAGGGGGCTAGTTTAATAAATAACTTAATGTTATTATGATATTAATCTAATCCAAGTTTAGGGGGAAAGAGGGCGGTTTTCTGCCCTCTTTTTTTTTCTAAATTTCTGCCCATTCCTACAAAATACTAATTTTCTCAAATTTAAAAATTGTTAAATTATGCCTAAATAATCTCTGCAATCCATATCTTTTCTCCCTTTAAAAAAATAAAGCGCCTCTTTTCTTGAATTTTTTATAAAAATATGTAAGCGTAAAAACGATGTTATGATACAGTACATCAACAGTTTTGGTTAAGTATATTTGGAGATAGAATGTCAGGTTCACCGTTATTAATGCAGGGAAAAAAAGGCCTTATTATGGGCGTTGCAACGCATTATTCAATTGCTTGGGGCATTGCTCAAACCCTTGCTTTGCATGGCGCAGAAATGGCGTTTAGTTATCAAGGCGAACCTCTTAAAAGACGTGTTACACCCCTTGCCGCTTCCGTTGGATCCGATCTTGTTATTGAATGCGATGTAACGAATGAAGAAAGTCTTGATCTCGTTTTTGAAACACTCAAAGAAAAATGGGGCAAGATAGATTTCGTAGTACATGCCATCGCTTTTTCTGACAAAGAAGAACTTAAGGGCCGTTACGTTGATACGTCACGCAAAAATTTTTTAAATGCGCTCGATATTTCATGCTTTTCTTTCACCTCAGTCGCGCGTCGTGCATCAGCAATGATGACTGATGGTGGCTCCCTTTTAACACTTACCTTTTTAGGTGGTGAACGCGTTATGCCTCATTATAATGTAATGGGTGTTGCAAAAGCGGCGCTCGAATCAAGTGTTCGCTATATGGCGGTTGATTTGGGTTCACAAAATATTCGTGTTAATGCGATATCAGCAGGCCCCATAAGAACATTGGCAGCGGCAGGTATCAGTGATTTCCGTTATATGCAAAAATGGCACCAATATAATGCGCCATTAAAACGAAATGTAACGCTTGAAGATGTTGGTGGATCAGCACTTTATTTACTCAGCGATTTATCCAAAGCTGTAACAGGTGAAACACATCACGTCGATACAGGGTATCATGTGGTTGGTATGAAATCACCTACTGCACCTGACATTACACTTGCAAAAGACGATAACGACTAAAACAGACTATAAAAAAAATATAACATTAGGGAAGGAAACGCTTATGAGAGGATTTATGTCCCGTTTTTTATTGGGGTTTTTTACAGGTGTTGGCGTCATCGCCTTTTTCCTTATCCTAATGTTAACAGTGTCATATTTTTATTTTTTTGGTTCTGAAAAAACCTTGCCCAAAAAAATGATCTTAAATTTTGAATTTCATGGCCCTATTGTTGAAAACTCCAATGACAATCCTTTTGAATATTTAGGCTTAGGCTATGTTTTATCCATTCGTACTGTTCTTGAAAGCCTTGATCGCGCCGCAAGTGATGATCGTATTGAAGGCATTGTTTTTAGAACACTTGATCCAGAATTAACCATTGCCCAAGCTGAAGAAATTAGAAATGCTGTTGCAAGATTTAAGCAATCAGGAAAATTCGCGTACTTTTATACGGATAGTTTTGGTGATGGTGCATGGGCCACGACGCCTTATTATTTAGCATCTGCTTTTGAACAAATTTGGATGCAACCTTCTGGTGCTTTAGGTCTTACAGGTATAGGTGAAGAACTTCCCTTCTGTAAAAAAATTATGGACTTAATTGGTGTTAAAGCACAATTTGGACAACGCAAAGAATTTAAGTCCGCCCCTAATATGTATTTACATGAATCGATCCCACCAGCTCAATTAGAAATGGAAAAATCACTTTTTGACGAAAACTATAATATTATTTTAAAAGCAATTTCAAAAGATCGTGATATCGACATTGAAAAATTAAAAAAATTGATTGATGAAGCGCCGTTAGATGCACCAAAAGCATTAGAAGAACAATTTGTTCATAAATTAGGCTATTGGGATGAATTTAAAGTCATGGTCAAAGAAAAAAATGCAGATGTCGAATGGATCAAATTTGCTGATTATGTCAAATCGTTAAAATCACCTACAGACTCAAAGCAAAAAATTGCGATGATTTACGGTGTAGGTGAAATTCATCGTGGCAAAACACCACCTTTTGGTCTTATGCCAGGCGGTAGTGTGGGTGGTGAAACAGTTGCTAAAGCCATAAGACAAGCTGTTAAAGATGATGAAGTTATTGCAATCATTTTAAGAATGGATAGTCCTGGGGGATCGTATCCTGCATCAGATATGGTTTGGCGTGAAGTCATACGTGCCAAAGAAAGTAAAAAACCTGTTATTGTTTCAATAGCATCGGTCGCTGCAAGTGGGGGTTATTTTATGGCGATGGCCGCAGATCGCATTATTGCTAATGAAACATCCCTTACTGGCTCAATTGGTGTTTTTTCAGGTAAACTTCAGTTTGAAGAGCTTTGGAATACGCTAGGTGTAAGTTGGGATGTTATTAAAAAGGGTGAAAATGCTGATATGTGGAGCCAAAACAAATCATTCACAGATGCCTCCTATAAAAAGCTAAACGAATCTCTTGATTTTGTTTATAAAGATTTTACACAAAAAGTAGGTGAATCAAGAAAAATCCCAGCAGCTAAATTAGATGACGTTTGCAAAGGTCGTGTTTGGACTGGCTCACAAGCCCTTCAAAATGGTCTTATTGATCAGATTGGCGGCTATTGGGACGCTTTACGCGCTGCTAAAAAAGCTGCAGGCATTCCTGTTGATAAAATTTTAAAAGTCGAAATTTTTCCACGTGCTAAATCCTTGGCTGAACGTGTTGTTCAATATATTGAAGACATTGAAGATATGACACAGACAAGCAAAGGTCTTACATCCATCACAAAAGCAGGGATAAGTTATTTCTCGCCTCTTTTAGAAGCAATTGATCGTAAAAACCAAAAAAGTACGCCTAGTTTGTATTATGAAAAAAATAAACCAATTGGACATTAAAAGGAGATTAAATGTCAAATCAGGTTTCAAGCAATCACTTAAATGTAGATCAATTACAGACACTTCTAAATGATACAAATTTAGAAGTGCTTCAAATGTTGATCGAGATGTACCTTAAAGATGCAAAAGAGCGCATTGAATGTTTAAGCGAAGCTGTTCATCAAAATGATTTAGCACGCCTTAAACAAGAAGCGCATGCTTTTAAAGGAAGTTCCTCTAATTTTGGTGTCATTTCATACGTTCATTACGCCAAAATCTTAGAGCTCGAAACACAGGCAATAACAGAATCCACACATGAAATGGTTGCAAATCTTCAACGCCTCTATCCTAATGTTATTGAAGATCTACAAAATTGGTGTAGACAACAAAAAACAGCGTGATAGACTTACTATGAAGAATTCTAATAACGCGAACTAAGAAATTACAAATATTAAGAATCTAGCATTTCCGTCGTTGCGATGAGCCCCAAATGAAGTGGGGCGAAGAAGCAATCCAGAAAAAAGCATTTAACACGTGATAAATGTTTATTTTTGAACTGGATTGCCACGCAGCTTTGCTGCTTCTAATGACGAACCAATCACATCGTCATCGCGAACCCCCGTTAGGGGGTGTGGCGATCTCAATTTTAAAGGAGATTGCCACGGGGCTGCCCCCCTCGCAATGACCGGTAGTAGTTGTCATTATTTTTAGCAACTCGCAACGACGGAACGACATGATTTTAAATATTTTTAATTTCGAGTTTGCTTTAATAATAAGACGTTAATAAAAAGAACAAGAGACCTTTTAAAGTAGGGTTAGGGGAAACGATGAGAAAAAAAAATCTAAAGACAAGCATAACGTTTATGGCTTTAACAGCTCTATCTTTATCTTCATTTGCAGATGCGCCAGCTGACAATACCCGCCTTACAGACCAACTCTATAGAACAGGCGAAAGATTTGCAATTGTATTGCAAAATGATTCAGAAGAATCAGCCATTTTAAAGTTACACGGCGATCCAAGCTTTCAGATGACAGACCCAACCCAAACTGGTTTCATGTCAACACCACGTAAATCTATAGCCTATAAAGTTTTTTACAAAAAATCTTTAGGTTTTCCAGTCTTAGTACAAGAAAGTGGTGAAAGTGTACAAGATAAGGAAGCACTGCGTGTTGTTAAAGACGTTTTTACAAACTTAACAGGCATGATTGTCAATTCTGGTATTTTTGCAGAAGTTGAAAATAGACGTTGCACTACAATAACCCCCACAGCCGACGAAATTAGAAGCATGCCTAAATATCAAGGCATGGATATTGTTCAAGCCGCTGGCATTGCTGGTATCGGTAGAAATTTAAATCTAAGTATAATTCACATTGTTCAAAGTGCAAATGGACGCAGTTGTACGGCGACCCTTAAAGTACCAGGCGATGTAGGTTTTGTTGATGATGGCCCAACGCTTCCCTCAACAACCTCTAATGTTAGTGACGCAACGTCAGTACGCGATCGCGCCAAAGGGTGGGTTGATGCCTTAATCGCAAATCAACCTGCACCAGAATATACACCTGTCGTTGAAAGCGCTGCCAAAGAAGGCGCATTAGCTGTACGAGATCAAGCCTCTCAGCTTTTAGCACAACGCACTCAAGCAACTGGCCCTGAAGTTGGCTCAAAGATAAAATGGTCAACTGGCGGTGATGTTAATAGTCCTGATGGTGGGATTCAATGGGCGACTGGCGGTCCAAATGGTGTTTCGAATTAGTTGTCTTTAAATTGTACACACACCTTTGTTTTCCTGGACTCGTTGAAGCGAAGCTTCATACGTAGATCCAGGATCCAGATTAAAACACATGGTCGAAGAACATGGCTTTATTTTTATAAAAACTGGATCATATCTAAATCATGATCCAGTTTTTATAAAACTTCTATAGATTTTCTCCAAATATTTTATCAACTATATCTGCACATTTCTTAGTCTCAATGCATTCAAAATAACTGACACCGAACTTAAACTCATAGCGGCGGCTGCAATCATAGGGCTTAGTAAAATACCAAAAAATGGATACAAAATCCCCGCTGCAATTGGCACGCCCACTATATTATAAAAGAATGCAAAAAATAGATTTTGTCGAATATTACGCATAACATTTTTACTTAAACTATACGCTTTTAATATGCCTATTAAATCGCCTTTTACTAAAGTTACATCAGCGCTTTCAATCGCAATATCAGTACCTGTGCCCATCGCAATGCCAATATCTGCTTCAGAAAGGGCCGGCGAATCGTTAATACCATCGCCTGCCATGGCAACGATTGCACCATTGGCTTTTAACGCTTTCACAATATCAGCCTTGTGATTGGGCAAAATACCTGCTTTGACATCTTTGATACCAATTTTTTCAGCAATGATATGCGCCGTCGTTTCGTGATCACCTGTAACCATCATCACTTTAATATTCATATCCTGAAGCTTCTTGAGTGTATCTTTTGTTGATTCTTTAATGGGGTCTTCAATGCCTAATAAACCAAGAACTTTGTTGTCACGCGCTAAAAAGACAATTGTTTGACCCCCTTGTCTTAATTTCTCTGAAACCTCCAAAAAACTTGATAAATCAATCCCTAAGGTATCAAATATTGCTTTATTCCCAAGAATAATTTGATGTCCTTCAATCTCGCCTTTAACCCCCTTCCCTGTCTCCGATTCAAAATGCCCCAAATTCTTTAAAGCAATGCCTCTTTTTTCAGCTTCTTTAACGATGGATTGTGCTAATGGATGTTCGCTTCCATTTTCTAGACTTGCGGCATATGTAAGAAATGCCTCTTCACTCACTGAATCTATTGTTTTTATTGTTACAAGGACTGGTTTTCCTTCTGTAAGCGTGCCTGTTTTATCAACAACAAGGATTGTCATTTTTTCCATCACTTCAAGTACGGCAGCATTTTTGATAAGGATACCAGAAATTGCACCTTTGCCCATGCCCACCATAATAGACATTGGTGTTGCCAAACCCAAAGCACAGGGACACGCAATAATCAGCACAGCAACAGCATTCATTATGGCAAAGACAAATTTAGGCTCTGGCCCTACCCAAAACCAAACAGCAAAAGTAATGATAGCAATAATAAGAACAAGTGGCACAAAATAAGAGGATATAACATCTGCCAAACGTTGAATTGGTGCGCGGCTACGTTGAGCAACGCTCACGCGTTGAATGATTTTGGCTATTAATGTTTCTTGTCCAACTTTTGTGACGCGCATGATAAGGCTACCTGTGGTATTGACAGTCGCACCAATCAGGATTGCGTCTTTTTCTTTTAAGACAGGCATCGATTCACCTGTAATCATTGACTCGTCTATTGAACTTTTACCCTCGATTACAATGCCATCAATCGGAATTTTTTCACCAGGTCGAATTCTTAATATGTCACCAACTTTAATGTCATGTGCAAAAATCTTCGCCTCTTTACCATCTGGATGAATAAGATTTGCCATGTCAGGCAGTAAATGGAGTAATGCTTTAATAGAATCTTGAGTCTGTGCGCGCGCACGAAGCTCTAAAACCTGCCCCAATAACACAAGAGTCGTAATCATTGCAGCAGATTCAAAATAAAGACCCTTTGATAAATTTTGGTTTATAAACAAAAGGATAAAACTGTAAATATACGCAATCCCTACACCAATTGAAATTAAGGTGAACATATTTAATTTTTTATGAATAATTGATTGCCATCCTTTTTTAAAAAAAGGCAAAGCACCCCATAAAACAACGGGGGTAGAAAATAAAAATTGTATCCAATTTTGTACATTTTTAGAAAGAATCGAATCGAAAGAAATGCCTATCATTGGTCCCATAGCTAAAATGGCAACAAAAATCGTTAAAATCGCAGATACCCAAAAACGATTTGTCATCTCTTTAAGTTCTATATTTTCAGGTTCATTTGCATTTATTGTGTGCAATTCTAAAGCCATACCGCAAATCGGACAATCGCCGGGCTTGGGACGTCTAATTTCAGGATGCATCGGACAAATATATTCTTGATTTTTTGTATCAACTATTTCGGATTGAGAAGACGCAGATTGATGTAATCCACAACAAGAATCGTTTTCGTTTTTTTCCATGATGACACACCTTCGTGTTTTATTATTTCTTGATTAAGTTTAAATCACTTATCATAAAAAAACGATTTTTTTATATACTTACTCAACAGCGAAATGCCACCTTTTGAAAGTGGCACTAACGCATATGATAACTTTTAATCAGCAGCATCAGTTGAAGAACGACTCATATGCATGATCACCTTTTTAATATCTTTTGGATACCCACAATTTAGGTGGTGCTCTTCACAATATTCCTGATAGATTGTGTGAATTGCTTTTTTATTTTCAAGGGGAATAGAATATCTGTTCGAAATAAAAAGCTGCAATGCTGAAAACAAATCATAATTGCTCTTTTTCTTACCTTTTTGTATCTCCCACACATCTTTTAAATGAAGCATTTGTTCAGTTGCTTCATCCAACATTTTTTCAGTTGCAAAATAGAGCTTTTCAATATAATCAGTCGTTATATTATCCAGCTCAACACCCTCCTCATCCAAATTTACGTCTAATCTTATATAATTATCTTTCAACTGCTTTTTTAATTTTTTATGTACCCAGGAATTTTGTGCGGCCATCGTCGCTTTAAAAATTTGACCACCTCCATTTCCATAACCCATTTTTTGCGTCATTTCCTGATTGATTTTACATTTTTCCTCTCCAGTCCCGATCGAAAGAAGAATAAAATCTTTAAGCCTTTTATCAGGAAACATTTTTTGACCCTCAATCAACGCAATTTCTGCCGGATTATGAGCAAATAAACCACCATCCCAAAAATTTAATATTGATTCTTGATCATTGCCACTAGCATCATCATGCATTTCTTTTGATTCAAAAAAACTAGGTGCAGCTGTTGTTGCCCGTGCAACCTGCCAAATCAAATAGTCTTTTGCATCATTATGTCTGGCTTTAGTGCTTGAAAATATCTTAGCGCCATTTCCTTGTAAAACTTCAACAGCTGGTACAAAAGTAGGTATTAATAAATCAGACATTCTATATGATTTATACGAATCCTTAAACGATGCTTCCATACCAATAATCGAGTATTTAGGCCCCCAAAAGCCTTTTGCAGACCAGATTCTTTGACTCAAACCTGGTTTTTGAAAAATTCTTTCACGTTCATCAAGATATAGTTTTAAAACATCATTCGCTGAATAAAGAGGAACTCCAGGTCTTTCAGGATCCGGAATACCAATTCCAAATGCCACTAATGCGCCTGTCGATGTCCCAGAAACACCATTAAAAATATTAACAACTGATGTCCCAAACAAAGATTCTAAACGTGATAATGCATATGCATGAATGATACCGCGGAACCCACCACCACTTAAGGATAAAAGAAATATTTTGCGTGGTTCTTTATCCATAATATTGAGTGATTCATCTAAAGAAGAAGAAGTTAGAAACGTATCTTTGTATGAAACATCGTGCATTGCTAAAATTGGATCACTGCTTGATGTCGATCGATGATCATTAGAGCTATTATCATTTGATTTATCCGTACTGCCACCTTCCCCAAACACTGTATTTACATAAATAAGCCCCAGAAAAACAAAGAGAAAAAAAGACAAAAAAGGACCACAAGAAGATTTCATAACGTATCTCCCATATAATATTGAAATAATTTTAGGTAAGAAAACTTTGAGATTAGTTTTTTTGCTACAATTTTATTTTAGGTCATAAATGAATTAACTATCAAGACAAAAAAATCATCACATTGATTTATAAAACAAAAAAATATATGTCTATAGCCTTAAAGTCTTTTTTCAAATTTAAACGCCAAATAAAGTTGGATGCGACTTCAAAAAAACAACTATAAGTTGTATTTTATCTATGGTAAAATATTTTTAATTGAATGTTGTTGTTTCTTCGTCTACCATAATAAATTGAGAGGTCGTATTAAAGGAGAATAACATGAATCAAATGTACGAATTTACGACAGATTACGAGTGGATGTTAGATCAAGTTGAAAACATTCTTTGGATCATGAACAAAACAACACCTTCATTACAAAAATCACAATTTAACAACAGAGAGATTGAGGCTGTTTTTAATGAAATTAAAGATAGCATTTTAACGAAAAGAAAAGATGATAATTTTTAACCCGATACACAGATATGTAGAAGGTGTTTCTTCTAACTTCAAGTCTGCTTTCTTGTTTATTCTTTTAATAAGTTAAAAGTAGATTTCAAATCTTCTTGTTGTTGAGTGTTCAAAGAATAAAAAAAACCTTTATCAACACGTTCTATCATGGGTTGCAAAACCTCAATAATTTTTTTCCCTTTTTCGGTTAATAAGACCGTTTTTGCGCGTGGATCTTTTTCATTTTCATGACGCGTTATAAGGCCAAGCAATCCTAATTTTTTCAAAGATTTTGAGACTGTCATTTTGTCGAGCTTTGATTGTCTTGCAATATCGATTTGCGTTTTATTTTCTTGCGGCGTGTAAGAGTTTAATAAAATTTGAAGAATTACAAATTGAGGATGAGATAGATCATAAGAATCAAGTGTTCTTTTAATCATCCGTTGCCAAGTAAGTGTTGTTTTCCACATTAGAAAACCAAGGCTTTTTTCTGATTCATCAAAAGAATAGGATATTGTTTGTTTCTCGTTTTTTAACACGCTCAAAAAATGTCTCCGTTCATATTAACGATTACTATTTGATAAAGCTTAGCTAATTAAATTGAATTGGTCTAGATCATTATAACGTTCCCGGCTCATTTCTGAATAGACAAAATGCGCCCTGATGGGCCGTCTTAATCTTCAATATTACGAAGCGCACGGCCCTTTACTTTTTGCCAATCTTTTTCTTTTTCGCTCGCGCGTTTATCGCCTTTGGTTTTACCTTTACCAATACCCAATTCAAGCTTTGCAAGACCACGCGTATTAAAATAAAGCGCCATCGGCACAAGCGTTATACCTTCTCGCTTAATTAATCCAAACAAACGAGAGCATTGTTTTTTATGTAAAAGCAATTTACGCGGCGCATTTGGTTCATGGTTAAAACGATTGGCTGGCTTATATATATTAATAGTTGCATTCACAAGGTAAAATGCCCCATTGATTTCAGTGGCATACGCTTCTTGAATACTAACATGACCTTCGCGCAACGATTTAACTTCTGATCCTTTTAAGATAAGTCCAGCCTCAAACGTTTCTTTGATTATATAATCGAAACGCGCACGTCTATTCTGTGCAATATATTTTTGTTGGTCTTTTCTCGACATTTCTTACGCAATCAATCCTGTGTTTTTAAGCGCTGTTTTAACTATTTCTTTCGAAGCATCTGATATTGTCCATAAAGGTGGTCTTGTAAGCGCTGAACAAAGCCCCAATAATTCTGCTGCATATTTGACTGGACCTGGATTTGTCTCACAAAACATAGCATCATGTAAAGGCATCAATTGTGCGTTCAAAGCTGCGACCTTTTCATAATTACCCGCACGCCATGCTTTATGAAGATCAGCGCATAATTTTGGCGCAATATTGGCCGTGACCGAAATACATCCCGCACCACCTTGCGCTAAAAAAGGAACCACAAGTGCATCTTCACCAGATAATTGATTAAATGTTTTCTTTATTTTCATTTTTGTTTTTAAAGGTCTTGTAATATCGCCCGATGCATCCTTGACACCCACAATATTTTTAAGCTCAGCAAGCCTTGCCATTGTGTCAACACTCATATCCACCACACAACGGGCAGGATTATTATAGATAATAATAGGTAAGTCAACCGCATCATGAATGGCTTTATAATGCTGATAAAGACCCTCTTGCGTTGGCTTATTATAATATGGCGTCACAATAAGCGCTGCATCCGCGCCTAATTTTTTTGCTTTTTGAGTCGATTTTATAGTGCGTGCTGTAGAATTTGTACCAGTCCCAGCAATAACAGAGACTTTGCCCTTCGCTTGCGCCACCGCAATTGCAATAACCTGCTCTTGCTCGTCATCACTTAACGTAGGAACTTCACCTGTCGTGCCGCACGGAATAATGCCTTCAGTCCCATTTATAATCTGCCAATTAATAAATTTGATATAAGAATCCGTATCAAGACTTCCGTCTTTATTAAAAGGTGTTACAAGAGCTGTCATTGATCCGCGAAACATGATTTTCTCCTTTTGAGAAATAGCACATATACCATATTGCTCGATCTTAGCAGACCTATTCAAAAATGTGGAGCCTTAGTTGATGTATACCCAAATAATCTGAAACTACCGTTTTTAGTCGATGACCTTTGGTCGCTTTTTGAACCAAAAATTTCAATAGTAGCGTTTCAAAAGAAGTCTATTGCTTAAGGGATTTCTGTGTTCACCAAAAAATTAAAATCCTATCAAAAGCCTAGAAAAAAAAGGACTATACAAATACTTAACAAAATTGTCTAAATTCACTTGACGGAATCCCGAATAGTCTGTAAAAAAGATGACATGTGGCGGGCGTAGCTCAGTTGGTTAGAGTGCCAGATTGTGGTTCTGGATGTCGTGGGTTCGATCCCCATCGCTCGCCCCATATATTCACAAATAATATGATTTTTGGTCGCTTTTTGAACCAAAAATTTCTAAGGTAAAACAATTACATGTCGTAATTTTTGACATCAAAAATCACCTCAGAACTCATGCCTAAAAATCCCCATTTCCAAATCATTCGGGTATATCTCCAAGAATAAATTCAAGCAAATCCTTCCTTAATACGACATAACCTGCTATTTTAATTATATTCGTTAAAAATGGTCAGGATTTGACAGTGCGCTTTATATTTTTCATATGCTTCATCACAATTTCTTATCCTCTTTTAGCGGGATGTACCGATCCAGCACAACAAAATGTTGATTGGCAGCGTTGCTATTTTGATGGAAAAATCTTACCCAAAATAGATATTTCTGGCACAAATACAAAATTACGTGATTCGAGTTTTAATCGTGCTGATTTAAGCCAGGCCAATTTAGAGCATGTCGATGGTTTTCATACCAAATTTATAACAGCCACTTTGGTTGAAACAAATTTCAAAAATGCGCGTCTTACTGAAGCTGATTTCAGCCGCGCTAATCTTGAAAAAACCAATTTTGAAGGTGCAAATCTAAGGGGTGCTCGTTTTTTTAGAGCTAACGCAAAGGGCGCAAATTTTAAAAATGCCGAAATGCAAGGCGCTGATTTATCGCATGCTGATTTTTCAAATGCTATTTGGGCAGATGGTCGTATTTGTAAAGAAGGATCAATTGGCCAATGCAATTAAACAAAAACCGCTAAATCCCTCTTTACCAATATTCCCCTATAACATTTCAGTTCTATACATAATCTTACTGATCTCGAATCTGACCACCCAATTTTTCTTTCATCTCGCGAATCAAATTAGTGCTGATAATATCAATTTCATCATCTTTAAGTGTTCTATCTTTTGATTGTAACTTTAAATTCAACGCGATAGATTTTTTACCAATCGGCAATTTATCGCCTTGATAGACATCAAAAATAGTGACTTCTTGCACCAAATTTTTATCGATATTTTTAGCGATCTTTATAACATCTTGTGCTTGAACATTGTTGTCCAAAATAAATGCAAAATCACGCCCAACCATTTGGAAAGATGATAATTCAAGCGCCATTTTACTTTTCTTTTTCTCCAAGAAAGGTACAGCATCCATAAAAATTTCAAACCCATAGACGGGATTTGCTAAATCGAATTCTTTTTGAATCTTAGGATGGATTTCACCAAAATACCCCAAAAGCGTTTTCCCACCGAAATAGTAAGATCCAGATCTGCCTGGATGATACCAAGACGCAGCATTTTGCTTGAATTGGATTTGCTCTTCTTTAATACCAAACAGACCAAGGACGCTCAAGAAATCTGCTTTAACATCATAGACATCAAATGATCGTGGCACCTGCAACCAATGTTTCGTATTGGTTTTACCCATACGCATACCACTTGCCATCATCAATTGACCATCAGGCGTGTCGTCTTTATAAATTGGCCCAATTTCAAACAAACCTAAATCAGCATTATTGCGTGCAGTATTTCGTACGAGCACATCCATTATATTCGGTAAAATCGATGGTCGCATATAATCAAGATCAGCACTTATAGGATTAGAAAGAATGATGCTTTCATTTATTGCCCCAAACAATAAAGCCTTCTTTTGTGACATAAAAGAATAGGTCACAATTTCTAATAGGCCTCGATTTGCCAAATAACGACGTGCATCTTGACGTCTTTTTTGAGACGGCGTTAAAATCGCTTTCGGAATCCCCTCGCCTTTTGGCATCGATGCTGTTGGTAAATGGTGGTACCCATGAAGACGCAACACATCTTCGATCAAATCAATTTCGCTTTGTAAATCAAGGCGCCATGAGGGCGGCACAAGCGTTATTTTTTCGCCTGTTTGTTTAATATCGCAACCGAGATTCTTTAAAATCTTTTCAATCTTATCAGAAGCAAGGTCTATACCTGTCATCTGCGTAAAACGTTTTGGCCTTATGTAAATTTCTTTCGATGGAAGTGATTCTTTCCCCGTCACCACTATATCAGATATCTCACCACCACAAATCTCTAATATAAGCTGCGTTCCATAATCAACGCCAACACGAACAGATTCAGGATCAATACCACGTTCAAAACGATAACGCGCATCTGACAAAATGCCTAATTTACGACCTGTTTGCGCTGTTCTAATAGGATCAAATAAAGCCGCTTCCAAAAACACATTCTGTGTTGTTAAATCACAGGAAGTCGATAAGCCACCCATAATACCTGCGAGGCTTATAATGCCAGTATCATCAGTAATCACTGTCATGCCATCGTCAAGATTATACGTCTTGTTATCAATCGCTTCCAATGTTTCACCATCACGTGACATACGCAATTCAAGCGAACCCTTTATTTTATCCGCATCAAAAATATGAAGCGGTCGGCATAAATCATGGGTCAAGAAATTCGTAATATCAACGATCGCCGAAATAGGACGCAATCCAATACCAATAAGTTTTTTCTTCAGCCATTCAGGACTTTCTTTATTTTGAACATTTTTAATCAAACGTCCCATGAATAAAGTACAGGCATTTTTAACGTCTTCTTCAAACTTAAAATGAACTTTAATTGATGGTTTAAAACCTACAACAGGCAATGCCTTCATCGGCATTGGCTTCAATGTACCGAGTTTTTTAGCGGCTAAATCACGTGCAATACCACGCACTGCCAACCAATCAGGACGATTCGGCGTCACCGATACATCAATCACAGGATCTGTGAGCCCTAAATAATCAACCAATCGTTGACCAATTTCAACATCTTTGGGCAGATCCATAATACCATTTGCATCACCGCCTAGTAAAAGCTCTTGCGCGGAACACAACATCCCATGACTTGGAACGCCCCTAATTTCAGCTTTTTTAAGTGTCGTATTAAGTCCTGGAACAAACGTCCCAATATCGGCAAAAACAGTTTTCATGCCCTCATACACATTGGGCGCGCCACACACAACATCATAGGCTTTTGTACCCGTCGTCACATTACATAAGCGCAAACGATCTGCATTGGGATGCGGTGCAACTGTTAAAATTTCAACTATGACGAAATTTTCAAGGCCTTTACTTTTATCTTCAACGGATTCAACTTCAAGTCCCAAATTAACTAATTCGATCAACAAATTATCAAGCGTAATATTTGTATCTAAATGGTCTTTAAGCCATGATAAAGTGAATTTCATGAGGATAACCCTCCGGTAATAGTCGGTAATAAAACGGGTGAAAAACCATAATGACGCAACCAACGTGCATCGGCATCATAAAAATTGCGTAAATCAGGGATGTTATATTTCAACATCGTGATACGCTCAATCCCCATACCGAATGCAAAACCTTGGTAAATTTCGGGATCAATACCGACATTTTGAAGTACTTTCGGATGAACCATCCCACAACCCAAAATTTCAAGCCAATCGGTGCCCACACCAATTTTAAGGCTGCCTTTATTTTTCTGACATTGAATATCAACTTCAGCCGAAGGTTCTGTAAATGGGAAGAAACTTGGTCTAAACCGTAAAGACAATTTATCTTCTTGAAAAAAAGCACGACAGAAATCAAGCAAACAAGATTGCAAATGCCCCATATGAATATTTTTATCGATCACCAATCCTTCGATTTGATGAAAATTAGGCGAATGGGTCGCATCATCATCACAACGGAAAGTCCTGCCAGGCGCTATAATTTTAATAGGCGGCTTTTGATCCAACATCGTCCGAATTTGAACAGGCGATGTATGTGTTCTTAATAATTTGCGACCGGTCACAGATTCGTTGAAATAAAACGTATCATGCGATTGACGCGCTGGATGTTCAGGCGGAATATTTAATGCTTCAAAATTATGGAAATCTTCTTCAATGTCAGGGCCTTCAGCATAGGCGAACCCCATTTCACCAAAAATGGCAATCAATTCATCAATTGTTTGACTAATCGGATGAATTTTGCCTTCCATTTCAGGACGCGGCGATAACGACAAATCAAGACGTTCTTTTTGCAAACGCTCATTGAGTGCAATTGTTTCAAGTTGTTCTTTTTTATGATCCAAAGAAACGCGTAACAAATCACGCATTTGATTCAGTGCGGCACCTGTCGTGCGACGTTCCTCATCACTCATCGCGCTCAAGCTTTTCATGAGGTTTGTCAATTCACCTTTTTTACCAAAAAGGTCCAGACGCACTTCTTCGATTTGCACAAGCGTTTGAGCCGCAGCAATGCGCGAAGAGGCTTTATTCTGTAATTCATTCAACATTAAAGACATTTTAAACTTCCAAGTTTTTCTACTAAAACTTTCTTCGAAAGTGGAATGACTCGAAAATATTACAAACTTCCTACTTCCCGCGGCTTGACCGCGGGATCCATTAAGCTTTGGAAAAGATCCGATAAATATTTAATATTACCCTTCTTTACCATGGATCCCGCGGTCAAGCCGCG
>JAUXUR010000013.1 GCA_030680745.1 Alphaproteobacteria bacterium | reverse complement strand
CTCTGATTGATTTAAGGCAGAATCTTTTATAGGCTTTATTAATTCTGTTAATTCACAACGTTCGTTATTAAAAAAACTCCAAGCAGCTTGGGTTTGATTAAACGCTTCATTCCCCTCTAATGTACTCTTTATACCTGCTGTTAATAAGTTATTGATACTCATGTGTGATTTCACTAATTGATGATAACAACGTACAAGTCGAGATTCTAAGTCCATTTATATTACCTAAGAAATTAAAGATCACATATTAAACATTAATTCCTCTTATTTGTGTAGATACCTATGGGTCAAGCCGCGGGAAGTAGGAGAGGATTGTAGTGTTTTCGAGTTATTTCACTATACATGCTCGGAAGCGCATGAGAAGTTTATTAAATGTTGATTAAAAAAAGGGGCGGATGCCCCTTTACAGAAAAATTAGAGCTACTTTTTTTTCTTCCAATGTTTTATGCGACGTTCCAAGCTTTTGCCTTCTTTTTCGGCTGTTTGTACAATTACTTCTGTGGCTACATTCACTAGGTTGATGGCACCATCTCCAATTTTTCTATCTACAATCTGGTGTTTGGCTTCTCTGAAGCGTTGATGTTTTGTTTTGCGTATTTGTATTTCTTCATTGTTCAATGTAGTTCTAGTCATGTTAATTATACTAACATTGGTGCCATTGAAGAAAATGTTGTAGGTCATTTCATTTGCTTCTGATTCTTCTATTGTAGGAGTAAGAAGAAGCATCGCTTCATTGTTAATAGATTGGTTAATGAGAGCACATAGTGGTAATGCAGTGTCAATATTATAACCGTAATGTTCGTCTGCGTATCCAGCTTCTTCATTGAAAGGAACATCTAATGTTATATGTTCTTCGTCAATATTGTGTGTAGAGAAAATAGGCCAATTGTCGGCCGATACTGCGTTTGTAAATGTAAGTATTGCTACAAAAAACACAATTTTTTGCATAAATTTAGACATCAATAACTCCTTAATAGGGTGAGGTTCTTGATAGATTTATAACTAAATTATTATGGGATGCAAGGTCTATAATGAATTATTTTTTTGTTTTTTTTCTGTGTATGTCAGTTGTGCCGGTCATGTAGTCGTTAATGAATATAAAATATTTAACTTTTTTTTTGGTTGATTTTTCTTCATCTGGAATAAGTAGAACAGATGATTTTTTAGTTTCAACATGATTGTTAATAGGTTTGCGGAATTCTGATGGGTGTTTAATGTAATATTGATATGTTGAATCCTTTATTTTTGATGATTTTTTGAAAGACTTGTTGAGTTCTATGTAATTTCCTTTAATTTCTTCTGTTGAGAAATAAGGCCATTTTTGAGCAAATAATGAATTTGTTGAAGTCAAAAATGTTATAAATATCAGAATTTTTTGAATAAATTTAGTCATAGATATCTCCATAGAATATTTACTCTGTAAATAGTCTACGACAAAATACAAAAAAATTCAAATTTATAGTTTTAATGAAACGCCACAGAGCAAGCCCTATGGAGTTTCATTTTAATATTACTATAAAACAGGTTCTTATTATAATTTGTCAGATTCACTCTTCATGGAAGGTAAAGATAATTGAAATAGTCGATTTAAAAGTAATTTAGCTGTGTGTTGAGCGGAAAAACTGAATGTTTTTTCTGATGCCTGTATTAACATGTTATGCAATATTTGAAAATTATCAGGTGCATGGGGGATAAGATAATCAAGACATAATTGAGCAAAATTTGCTTCAGCAACATGTTTTGCCCAAGGGCTGAATTCTTTTAAAACTGCTTCTGTGAATAGATTAATTGCTATTTGAATTCTATTAGGCATGTATTGAGTAGGTCCAATGCCTAATTGATACATACGTGCCAAAAGAACTTCTGAAACATGTTTAATAGTTGAATCATTTGTTTGCTGGTATAGATGAGTATAATAAATAAATTGTGTTTCATAGCGATTTTCTGTTGAACAGGGAATGAGTTCATCGGTAATATTCATTAAAAGTTTGAAAGCTTTTTGAAATCTGAAAGGGTTATTTTTGGTGGGCCCTAGTCCCAAAAGGTACATTTTGGTTAAATTTTTTATAGCAATATTTTTTGCCCAAGGGCAATGTTCTTTTGCAGCTGCTTTTATCAATAATTTAAATGCTATTGTAACCCTTTCAGGATTTTTTTGAGTCGATCCTAAGCCTAATAAATAAATACGTCCCAAAAAAGTTCCCGAAATATGTTGTGCTATTTCATTGGTTGAAAATCGATATAATTTTTTAAGGTAATGAATTTTAGTTTCAATTTGTTGGGTAGAGAAAAATTTTTTAAATGATTCGACAAAGTTATTTTTATGATCAAAATAGTTAATTAATGTTGTTATATCTTCTTGAAGTTCGGGCGATAGTTCAAAATATTCATTGTCATTTGAAATGAAGCTGTTGCCTAATTCATGTTTTACTTTTACGATGTCGTTATTTTCTGGAAGAACAATAAGGAAATTACCATTGCTAATCACTTTAAGATTAAAAGGTATTTCAAATACTAAATCATGGGTGAATTCTAAACTTGAGTAATTTTGATTCGATAATTCTTCATTTTTTTGATCAAATATAATGAAATTTTCAGACGATTCATTTTGTTCTTCTGAAATTATTATGCCTGTTTTGTCATCTGTTAATTGAATTTTTAACGCATTTGGTACGTTAAAACGCGTTCCATTTTCAAATGTAATTTCGTGATCTTTTTCATGTGTTGAAATAATAATAACTGCATGGAGTTCCTGGATAAAAAACCCATAAAGCGCTACTAGCAATGATAAAATTTTCATTTATTAATCCAAATAATGGGTGTGTTATTACACGTGTCTATAATGATTTTTGCATGACAGTGACTTTCATTCAATAATTTATATAGAGGGAAATTATTGAGATAATCTCCCTTATACTTTTTAAAATTAGTTCAATAGATTTTCGATCGACATGGCATTTTTTATTTTTAATTGGTCTTCAATTAAAATAATACGATTAATAGACATACGATCTTTAATTGTTATATCCATAGGTTCTTCATCGATTAACATTTTGTCGTCAACTTCTTGTATATTGATTTCAGGTGATGCATTAAAGAAAATATTGCCAGATTCTAGAATTTCTTCTAGATTATTTTCATCAGGATTTTGTTGGTTTTGAAGTAAAAATTTATTCAACATTTCTTTAGCTTTTTTTGTGACGCCAGAGCAGTCTGTTTTTTGAGAGGCATTTGTGAGAAGCATTAAGATCATTTGATTCTTTGATTCTTCATCTTCCGTGTTGCTCTTATTTTCAAGTAGCATTTTTGCTAAAGCGAGTTCTGCAAAATGTTGTGCTTTTAAAGAATCTGTTTTTTGGGAAGCTTTTATTAAAAGATCCCGGATTATTTGTTCTTTCTCGGTTGAGTTCTCTGTTGGAATTTGATTTTTCATATACATTTGAGCTAAAGAAAATTCGGCAAAATGTTTTGCCCAGGGGCTAAATTCTTTAGAAATGGCTTCATTAAAATAATTGAAGGCCATTTCTATTTTATTGGGAGCATTGCTTAAAGGACTTTTGTTCATCATATATAGTTGACCTAAGCAAGCGCAAGCGATGTGTTGTATGCGTTTATTCTTTGTTTTTTCATATGCTTTTGTCAGCAGGATATAAGCATTATCTAATCTGTTTGGATCGTTCTTAGTAATGCCTTCCGCAAAAAGCAATAATTGACCTAATGCACCTTGAGCTGTGTGTACTGCCCAAGAATCTGAGTCTTCTTGAGATATTTCTGTTAAAAGATTTAATCCTTCTTGAAATTTGGTGGCATCGTTATCGTTAATCCATTCTATAGCTAATCTTACTTTTTTATTTTTAATATTGGTTGTATTGCTAATTATACTTTGAGGATAAATAAATAATGAATTGTTGTTAATGGCAATTCTATATTCTTTGGGGAGCTTGATCGTTATATTTTTATTTTTTATAATTCCATGAATTGTAGATGCGTTGTCACTTTTAACTACAATGACATCTTCTATATTAAAAATTTCTAATCCTTCTGGATTTTCTAAAATATTTATGTATCTTTTGATGCGTGGTATATCAAAATTTATACCATCATCGAATTGAACTTTATAAAGTAACGAATTTTTTTTTGAAAGAGTTACTGCATGAAGGGGTTGTGCTAACAACCCAGCAAGTAAAATGAACAATGCTCGTTTTTTCATATTATGATCCTAAATATATTCTTTGGTTTTAAATTAAGTCAAAAATATATTTATTTTATAAAAAGGTCAATATAATTGTCCAAAAATCAACCTTGTTTAAATTTTTAATTAATTAAAGCGATGATATTCAAATTGTTACCATATTTCGTTTCATTTAAATGGCAGGTTCTACGGTAGCTGAAAAAATGAAGTGGATTTGAATAAGTATCAAAAGGCATTATATCAACATAGTGCAATCCCTTTTGCTTTAATCTTTCAGCGCAAAAGCCTTTGAGGTTAAAATAAAAATGATTTTCTTTGGCAGCTTTTTTAAAAAAATGATCATAATTTGGATTTATGGTATGAAATTCATTAAAGAAAGGTAGGCTTATTTCATATGAATCTTGATCAATAGCCGGTCCAATAATCGCGTTGATATTTTCAAGTTTAGCACCTTTTTCAATCATTAAATCTATTGTGGATTCTAATATGCCGGATAAAGCACCTTTCCAGCCGGCATGTGCAGCACCGATAATACCCTGTTTATGATCTGCAAAAAGTACTGGTGGACAATCAGCGCCTACAACAGCCAAAGCAAGATTAGGTTGATCCGTCACTAACCCATCGGCATGAGCTTCTTCATCTCTATTTGTAAAGGGTTTATGAACATAAATGGCGCGATTAGAATGAATTTGTCTGTTAATAATAAGATGTTGTGGATTTAATCCGAGATGTTCAAGCGCTCGTTTTCTGTTTTCAACAATATGAATAGGATCATCACCCGATGAATAGGTAATGTTAAGGCTTGCAAAAGGCCCTGTGCTGATACCACCTTTACGGGTAAAAAATCCATGCTGAATATTGGGTTGTGTTAAAAAGGGATGTTTAAAAGTTTCAATTTTTGTCATTTGAAAATCCTGAAATTATAATATCTGTATTGGTAATGGCAAAGGCTTTGAAAAGTTGACCCATGGCAAGAGGATCAATAAGGCTTCTTGATGCACGTAAAAAAGAATGTGGATTGTCTAGTTTTGATGCTAGAAAATGCACACGTTCTTGAAAACCTAAAGACGTTAGAAATGGAGCTTGTGGAATGGGGCCTAGAGTATTTAATGCACGATCATGCGCTAAATTTTTTAAGGTACCAAAATCAACATGAGCTGTTATATCAGCTTCGCAGGGATTAGCAAAAGGATCGACGAATTGATGTTTTTGTATTGCTTGAAGGCTTGAACCGCCTAAATTTTCTGCATATCCATAATCTATAAATAAAGCAACGCTAGGTTGTTGTTTCAATTTTTCATAAATAATGCTCATAAAATTTAAAATAGAAGGGGATTTTTCGTAAATTTTAGTCGTATCGGGTAGTTTTATATCTTGAGACGATGGCTTAAAATAAGGAACCCATTGATTGTTTTTATATGTTACCCACGCTTCTTGTAATTCATTTTCATGTTTAAAATGCTGCACGGGGAGGGCATCTAAAAATTCATTAGCAATTAAAATAAAAGGCCTATCAAAAGGCATATTTTCGATTTTGTTGTGCCAATGAATAGGTTTTGAAATATTTGCCAATTTATTTTTTTGTATTTGTTGTAAAACGGGACTTGATTCCAATAAATGAAATTCAATATCAATATCTGTCCAATATTTTTGGGTTGCGCGCCAAACATCGAGTAAAAAAGTACCACGTCCAGGTCCTAATTCAATAAAATGAAAAGAAGGGGGCGACCCCATTTTTATCCAACAATCATAAGCCCATAATCCTAACACTTCACCAAAAACTTGGCATAATTCAGGACTTGTATAAAAATCGCCATTTTCACCAAAAGGATCGCGCGTGCTATAATAATGCGCATTAGAAATGCTCATGAACTCGTCTAGAGGAATATTTTTCTTGCCCTCAAAAATATCAAGAAGTGGTTTCATTTATGCGCGCTTTTCTGAAGACAAGATATAAACCAGCAATCAATAATGGCAGACTTAAAATTTGTCCCATCGTGAAATGGTCCCAAATATAACCGATTTGGCTATCAGGTTCACGGAAAAATTCAGAAGTAATACGGGACAATGCATAGAAAATCCCAAAAATCCCTGAAATAAAGCCAATGCGTGCGCGTGCTTTTGAACATTTGCTCGCCGCAAAAAGAATGATAAAAAGAACGAATCCTTCTAAAAAGGCTTCATACAATTGACTGGGATGGCGTGGGTAAGGACCTCCTGATGCAAAAACAACACCTAAAGGGGATTCAGTAACGCGACCATAAAGTTCACCATTGGCAAAATTAGCGATACGGCCCAAGAAAAGTCCAATGGGGAGGCCAGGAACGAGACAATCTGTGATCGCCCAGAAGGATAATTTGCGACTATAGGTGTAGTAGAAAATTGTAAGGATTGCACCTAAAATGCCGCCATGAATCGACATGCCGCCTTGCCAGGTATAAAGAATTTCAATGGGGTTACGTAAGTAATAATCCCAATTATATAGGAAGACAAAGCCTAATCTTCCGCCAATAATGCCGCCAAGTACGATCCAAAAAAGAAGATCATCAAAGACGAGTTTCGGTATATTGCGTGGTGGCAGTTTACCAAGATAGATGGCATAGAACCAGGCCGCTAAAAAAGAGACAAGATAAGCAAGCCCATACCAATGAATATCGATGGGGCCAATTGAAAATGCAACAACAGGATCTGTCGCATGAATGGTAAAAGTAAAAAATGACATGTGGTCCCTTATATAAAAACTACCCAAATTATGGGTAAATTCGTTGTCAAGCCTGCGCTTCCGGTACTCATGTACCTTAAGTACATTCCGTTCCAGTTCTCGTCTTTCCTAGACTTTTCCTCATAATTTGGGAGTTTTCTAGTGAGGGGTCGGGGAGAGACGTTTAATACAATATTGCATTACAGTATGATATGAAAGTCATAAATTGTTTTACTTTTTTCAGCAAGTCTAAAAAGTGTGATGCGAGAAAACGGCTCAGATTATGTGGTAAAGTCTAGAAAGCTCGAGAACCGGCACGGAATGTACTTAAGGTACATGAGTACTGGAAGCGCAGAGCTGACGACGAATTTGACCATAATGTGAGCTGTTAGTTATGCAACGAGTTTGCGTTGTTCCTCTTCTGTTGATTGAAGATTTGACAAACGTGTGTAAAGACCATTTTGTGCAATAAGGCTTGCGTGATTGCCTTCTTCTAAAACCTGTCCTTGGTCAATCACGTAAATATGATCAGCTTGGACGATGGTGGATAAACGATGCGCAATGACAAGGGTTGTTCTGCCCCCAATAAGCTTGTTCAGCGCTTCTTGAACCTTGCGCTCAGATTCGGTGTCCAAAGCAGATGTTGCTTCATCAAGCAACAAGATGGGGGCGTTTTTAAGCATTGCACGTGCGATTGAAATACGCTGGCGTTGACCGCCTGATAATTTGACGCCATGTTCGCCAATGATCGTGTCATAACCATGCGGTAATTTTTCAATAAATTCATGGGCTGCAGCTTCAATTGAGGCTTGAATAATATCCTCTTCACTTGCTGATAATCGTCCATAGGCGATATTTGCTCTAATCGTATCATCAAATAAACTGATCTCTTGACTGACGAGTGCTATATTTTCGCGCAAACTATGAAGGGTGACGTCTTTAATAAATTGACCATCAATTGAAATATTGCCTTCTTGAATGTCATAGAAACGTGGGATTAAGTTTAAAATCGTTGATTTACCACCCCCTGAAGGACCCACAAGGGCTGTCATTTTGCCACCTTTAAGGTTGATGGATAGATTTTTCAAAGCATTTTTGTGTGTATTGTAGGCAAAGCTAACATTGTCAAAATTGATTGTACCTTGTTTTATCTCAAGATATTTTGCGTTCGGCATATTCACGATATCTGATTTGCGGTCGAGGACTGAAAAGACGCGTTCAGCAGCGGCGATGCCTTCTTGAAGGTCAGAATTTAAACTGGCCAATTTTTTCATGGGTTCATAGGCGAGCAATAAGGCTGCAACAAAAGCAAAGAAGGATCCTTGTGTACGTGTGCCTTCAATAATTTCATAGCCGCCATAAAGAATCACGACAACAATGGCAAGGCCGCCTAAACATTCCATGATGGGGTGGGCTGCGGCACGTGCGCGGATAACTTTATGATTTAATTTATAAAGTTCGGTGATAATGCCATCGGCGCGTTTTTGCTCGTAATCTTCCATGGAATAAGCTTTAACATGTCTTATGCCTTGAAAGACTTGATTCAAAAGCGTTGCGAGTTTACCCACGATTTCTTGACTACCGGTGGACACTTTACGCAATTTTTTACCAAAGCGGGCAATGGGGAGGATGGCAATTGGAAATACAAAAAATGAAATTGACGCTAAAATCCAATCTTCGTGGAACATAACGCCAACAAGGAAGACAACGGATAGGAAATCTCGTCCAGCGCCCGTGATCGCGGTCGAAACAGCCGCACGTAATAAGGTGACATCATTGGTAAATCGTGAAATAAGAGAGCCCGTTGCATTATTGTGAAAAAAAGTAAGATCAGAATGCACTAATCGTTGAAACATTTGACGCTGAAAATCGGCAATAATACGTTGCCCAACATAATTCATGACAACAGTTTGACCGTAAGTTGAGGTGCCTTTGACAAAAAATATAATAAAAACAACACCTGCAATGATAGGGAGTGCTGCTGCATTTTTTTGACCAAAAATTTCATCCAAAATATGCTTCATGCCATAAGCCATAGAAGCTGTCGATAAAGCAACAAGAGCCATTAATACAAAAGCAACAATAAGATAGTTTGTGTAAGGCTTGATGTAATCTTTCAGAAGCCTTTTAAAAATAGGCATATTTGCTTGCGTTAATATCTTTTTTTTAATTTTTGCTTTTTGCTTTTTGTTTTGACTTGGCACGAAATACTCTCAATCGTTGTATAATTATAAAGGCAATGTATCATGAAAATTTGTAGAGAAACTAAGATTTTTACCTCTCCCCTTGTGGGAGAGGTCGCCGTGTAGCGGCGGGTGAGGGGTGCTTAGAATTGTTTCTAATACGTTTTCTAAGTTATTTAACACGTCGTTATTCCAAAAACGTATAACTTTAAAACCATCCTTTGCAAGAAGGCACGTACGGTGATTATCATATATTTTTTGATCTGCATGTTGTCCGCCATCAAGTTCAATGATTAGTTTTCTTTCAAAACAAATGAAATCAACAATGTAACCTTGAAGTATATGTTGACGTCTAAACTTCCACCCTTGAAATCTTCGGCTTCTGAGATGATACCAAAGCTGATGTTCAACATCTGTTTGATTTGTACGCAATGCTTTTTGAAATCTTTTTAACACTTGATTTTCCTTGTCATGCCCCTCACCCGGCGCAATGCGCCGACCACACCCACAAGGGGAGAGGTAAAAATCTTAATTTCTCAATTTTTTATGAAGTGGCAGGGTAATGTATAAAGCCTTACACTCCAAATAAAGAAATCTAACAAAAAAGATTGAAAAATTCAAGAAATGCTGTAAATTATTTGAACCTATGTATTTTGATGCGATGTTTCGCATCTTATGATAGCTCCTTGCTATAATTATTTTGAATTATGGCTTAGCACACAATTTACTGTGCCCAAGGCTCGAAAGGAGTAACTAATGAGTCTCTATGAAAATGTATACATTGCCCGTCAAGATTTAACGACGGGGCAAGTCGACGCACTGACCGAACAATTTAGTGAAATCATCACTTCAAATGGCGGATCAATTGCTAAAAAAGAATATTGGGGTCTTAAAAGCCTCGCATACCGTATTAAGAAAAACCGTAAAGGTCATTATGTTCTGATGAATATTGATGCACCGTCGGCTGCTGTTCAAGAAATGGAACGCTTAATGCGCCTTAATGAAGATATTCTCCGTTTCCTAACGCTTTCGGTTGAAGCCCATGAAGAGGGTTTATCCATCCAAATGCGTCAAGGGCCTAAAGAAGAACGCTCTTTCTCTAGGGATGATCGTGGATCACGTGATGATCGTGGCCCAAGAAGACCTTATGTGAAACATTCTAGGCCTCAATATGATCAGCCAAAAACTGATGTAGTTGAAGAAACGAATTAAGGAGAATTTATATGTCTGAATATACTTCAAATTCAGGTGGGGCTGGCGCTGGTGCTGGCGCTGCAGGTCGTGCAGGTGGTAGAGCAAAACCATTTTTCAAACGTCGCAAATCTTGTCCTTTTTCAGGACCAAATGCGCCTGCGATTGATTACAAGGATATTAAATTATTGCAACGCTTCTTAACAGAACGCGGCAAGATTATTCCAAGCAGAATTTCTGCTGTAACAATTAAAAATCAACGTTATGTTGCACAAGCTGTTAAACGCGCGCGTTTTTTAGCTTTAATGCCTTACGTTGTGAAATAAGGATAAATCTTTGTTTTTAGGCGAAACACAAAAGGGATCAAAGCTTTATGTGAGTGCAATAGGGATGAGTGGATTTGTGTCTGCTTTATTATACCTAATTGCCTTTATGGGCGTACCCGGTGGTATGTTGCTGATGCAATTTGCCCCTTTGCCTCTCCTTTTCGTTGGGTTTAGACTAGGTTTTAAAGCCGCTTGCTTGGCATCCCTTTTAGCTTTTATTGGGATTGCAGCAACTGGCTCTATGCCTATTTTAATTAATTTTTTGACCGGCGTTTTGGGCATGAGCTTGATAAGCTCTTTTGTGCTTTTTAAAAATAAGATTTTTAAGCAATCTGACAATAATTTTGGACTATTAATAGCCTTTTTGGTTGTTTTTTCTCTTATATTGTTGATTGTTGGTCAAACATCTTCAGCTTCGTTATTTTCGGATCAAAAGTTCTTTGAAGAGTTTTTGAGTCAAATGGAAGCTAAAGGTGTAATTGCTTCACTAGCGGATGAGCAAAAACAATTTTTGTTTATGATGGCTCAATTTATTCCAGGATTATTAAGTGGTTTTTGGCTTTTTGTTTTTGTGGGTATTGTGTTTTTAGCGCAATCGCTTGCATTTCGAAAAACAAAAAAAGAGATACATCTAGAATTGGTTACTTTTGATGGGGCGACACTTAAAGTGCCTGCTTTTAAAATACCAATGCTTAGAATGTCGTCGCTTAATCTTTGGGATGGTTGTTTTTATCTTTTGCTTATTAGTTTATTGGGGTCGTTTTTAAGTCAAAAAACCTTGCAAATATTTTCGATTAATTGTCTTTTTGTTCTTTTGGTGCCTTTTTTACTAAAAGGATTAAGTGTTTTTCATCGATATGTGGATCATAAAGCCCAAAAAAATCTTATGATTTCGGGTCTTTATATTGCATCGTTTTTATTGGCTTGGCCGCTTTTATGTCTTATTTTTGTTGGTCTTTATGCGTTTTTACGTGACCAAAAATTTTTACGCCTTAAAACAAATCTTAGAATTTAGGAGATTATGATGGTTGAACTCGTATTGCTTGAACGCATTGAAAAATTAGGACAAATTGGGGACGTCGTAAAAGTCCGCCCTGGTTATGCACGTAATTTTTTACTACCACAACAAAAAGCATTGCGCGCGACAAAAGAAAACATTTCGCTTTTCGAGTCACGCAAGGCACAAATTGTTGCTGATAACTTAAAACGTAAATCTGAAGCTGAATCAGTTGCTGCAAAAATCAAAGGATTAATTGTCACGATGATTCGTCAAGCGGGTGAATCAGGCCAATTATTTGGTTCGGTTACAGCACGTGATATTTCAGAAGCTGTGTCAAAAGCAGGCTTTTCAATTAATAAAGGACAAGTGCTGATTGCATTACCCATTAAAACATTGGGTATTTCAACTGTACATGTCATCTTGCATCCTGAAGTAACTGTAGATGTTTTTGTAAACGTTGCAAAAACTGAAGAAGAAGCTAAAGTGCAAGCGCAAAAATTGAAGCCAGCAAAAACTGAAGAAAAAGTAGCTGCTGCTGATATGGGCGATATGCCACAGCCTGATGCTGATTTGAGCGAAGAATTTGCGAAAATCACGAAATAGTTTAAATGCTCAAATTATGGACAAATTCTTGGATGGGTCAGTGCAAAGCATTTAATTGCCATGCCGGTTCTCATGAGTTTTCGTCAGCTACGACAATAATGTCCTCCGGACCTTATTTGTCAAGCTTTTGGAATACTCATTTCATAGACTTTGTCTCATAATTTGAGCATTTAATATAGTTGTTTTCCTGGACGCGCTGAAGCTTTGCTTCGAGCGCAGATCCAGGATCCAGACAGCAATTCATGCTCGAAGAGCATGACCCTATTTTTGAAAATAGAGTTTTAAATAGAAACCCGTTAATACCTCAGTTGTTTCCCTGAACCAATGAGAGCCCAAAGGGCTCGAATGCGGATTCAGGGTCCAGATTATAATCATGATCGAAGATCATGACAGGCTTTTAAAAAACTTTAGTATCATGCTCTATCGCGCATGTATTTTAGTCTGGATCCTGAATCTGCCTTCGAAGCTTCGCTTCAAGGCGTTCAGGAAAACAACGAGGTGTGTGCATTGATTCGAAAATGAAATTTAAAGTTATCCCTTAGATTTGAAATTAATATAAATAATGAAACTTAAATCCTCGAAACAAAGATCTATATCATCGACGCGTTGGTTACAGCGCCAATTGACTGATCCATATGTTATTAAAGCGCAAAAAATTGGATATAGGTCTCGTGCTGCTTTTAAATTAAAAGAATTAAACGATCAATTTCATTTTTTAAAACCAGGCAAAAATGTACTCGATTTGGGTGCGGCTCCTGGTGGTTGGCTTCAAATTGCATCCGAATGTGTCAAACCTGATAAAACAAAAGCGCAGCTTGTAGGTATTGATTTACTTGAAATAAATCCAATGCCTTATGTCACCTTGATACAAGGTGATTTTTATGAAGAAGCAACAATTGATGCAATTCACCAAGCGTTAAATGGTAAGGCAGATGTTGTATTAAGCGACATGGCGCCATCAACCATAGGCCATCAATCAACAGATCATATTCGGATGATGGGATTGTGCGAGGCCGCCTGGGCTTTAGCGCAAGAGGTACTTATTCCCCATGGTGCTTTTGTCATGAAATTATTTCAAGGCGGCATGGAAGGCGAGATTTTAAAAAAACTTAAACCTCGATTCGACAAAATTAAACATGTAAAACCACCTGCAAGTCGTAAAGAATCGTCAGAGATTTATTTGGTTGCATTAGGATTCAAAGGATAATTTCTACCCCCTCCTACGCCCCGCGGCTTGACCGCGGGGTCCATGGTGCAAAAATGAAATGATAATTATTTGTCTTGTCTTTTCTAAAGCTTTCTGGATCCCGCGGACGAGCCGCGGGACGTAGGAAGTAGGGGGCGTAATAATATTAAATTTTACCCTCCTGGGTAGCTAGTTTATAAGGATAAAAAATGCAATACGGTTCTATTATTCAAAGTTTTATAGAATTACTGGAAGAAATTTGTGCTTTCGAGTATCCCGCTGATCGGGTTGCGCATGGATTTTTAAAACAACGTCGTTATTTCGGTTCAAAAGATCGCAGACAATTAACATTTTGGTTGTATGATTTTTTACGTCATTATGCACGTATTAGCCATGCTTTGAGCGAAACCATGAAGGTAACGCCGACATCCCGCCTTTATGCGCTTGCTTATTTAAGATTGGTTGAAAAATGTTCTTTGGAAGATCTTGAATCTGTTTTCAATGATAATCCATATCATGCGTCAGAACTAACGTTGACCGAAAAAAAGATTGTTAAAGCATTAAAATTCCATGCGCATGATCTTGAATGCCCTGAATGGATTTTGCCTTATTTTGAGCGTGGTTTTAAAGCGGATACACGCAAAATTCTTGAAAGCCTTAATGTCGAAGCACCGTGTGATTTGCGCGTCAATCTTCTTTTGGCAGATCGTGAAACTGTTCTGAAGGAATTGGATTATTTAGGAATAGAGGCTGTTGAAACGCCAATATCGCCTTGGGGTATTCGTTTATTGAAACGAATTAATGTTACAGAACTAGAAATATTTAAAAAAGGGTGGATTGAAATACAGGATGAGGGATCTCAGCTTGTCGCTTTATCTGCTAATCCAAAAACGACGGATTTTGTTGTTGATTTATGTGCGGGCGCTTGTGGAAAGACTTTAGCGTTTTCGGCATTGATGAAAAATAAAGGTCGCATCATTGCAACAGATATTGACGCACGTAAACTTGAAAATGGTCATAAACGCATCAAACGTGCTGGTATTTCAAATATTCAGCTTAAACATTTGGATCCAGCTGGCGAAAAATGGTTGAAGCGTCAACGCGGCAAAGTTGATATTGTGCTTGTTGATGCGCCTTGTACAGGTACGGGCACATGGCGTCGCAATCCTGACCATAAATGGCGTTTAAAAGAAGACGATTTAAAAGAATTGGTTACTATTCAAGCAAGTTTGCTGAATAAAGCGGCACTTCTTATTAAACCAAAGGGCGTTGTTGTCTATGCAACTTGTTCGTTGCTTCAAGAAGAAAACGAACATCAAATCAGTCAATTTTTAGAATCGCATCCTGAGTTTATGCTTGAGGAAGAATCTTTATTGAAATTAGATCCGTTCCAAGATAAAACGGATGGCTTCTTCTGTGCACGCTTGGTTAAGAGGTAATATAGACTTTTTTAACGTGGAGATGGTATCAATTTACCGGACAAAAAATGAAATTGTTTTGTTTTCACCTCTCCCCTTTGTGGGAGAGGTCGTCGCGTAGCGACGGGTGAGGGGTGTTTAAAACGTTTACAAGGAACACATCATCGAGCCGTATGTAAGCATTTCAAAACTAATACTTATTCTCGAAAATACCCCTCACCCGCTCCCTTTGGTCGCGACCTCTCCCACAAGGGGAGAGGTGAAAAAAGTTCTTACTTTTGAGGGACTTTTCGTAAAAATTTGTGTTCATTTCTTTGGAATGAGTTGCTGGGTGTGAGATTAGGACAGTCAAAAATGAGCCTAATGTTATTTTTGTCCAGTAGATTGAAAAATTACCAACCCATTGAAAAATAAACAAACTTAAAAAATTATCCCTTAAAAAAAATCAAAAACCCAGTATTTTTTACGGGTATTTTCAATGAAACAGATTCTGTATTATAAAATTTATTCATTTTACTAGTGAACAAAAATCAAAATTTAAAACAAAGGATTATCTAAAGATGAAAAAAACGATATTAACTTTTTCAATTCTTATATCGTCACCCATTTTCAATACATTCGCCGTTGGTGGCGATAACATAATTGAAATTGACTCTTTATCCATAGAAAAACTTCTAGAGATAGCAAAAGATATGTCGAAATCTGAACGGGAACAATTTAATGCTTGCAAAGAATTGCTAAACTTTCCTGAAAATACAACAGAAGAGATTTTACTTGATATAGCTTACCATATTTCCACGCTTGTTAAATGTGCACAAGATAAAAATATTAAATTAGAAGCCATCGATGTATTTTATAATAAAGTAATACCTAAACTTTTTGCGATTGTTCAAAACACACAAAATGAAAAAGTTAAACATAATGCGATCAGCAAGCTATGGAGTCAAGATAATGTTGCGTATCGTAATGAATCTGTGCTTTTGGATCTTGCGGAAAACGCAAATGATAAAAGTATTAAATCTGAAGCGGTTAAGCCACTTTGGTCTGACCACGTAACAAAATTACTTCATTTCAATATATTAGATATATTGCATTTAAATTTTTTATCAAACGGTTTAATTGAAAAAATATTTGGACGCCTAAAAACAGTTTTCACTTCCTGGTTAAATATATCACAAAGCAACGTAAATCTTCCTTTATCTATTGAAGATCCTTTAGCTATTGCAAAAAACTTCCAAAAAAGTGAGAAAGAAAGATTCCTAGCGTGTAAAAAATTAATGACATCTCAGGATGTTAATAAAGATGAAGTGGTTTTTATTCTTTTTGCGATGGCAATAGAATTTACCCATTATAATCTTAATGCCCTCGACGTGCTTTGGAAAGATCAAGAAACAAAAGAAAAACATTTGGATGTATTAACCCAATTATATTTTTATTACGCCAAAAACACAAAAAGTGAAATTACGAAAATTTCCATTTTTAATAAATTTTTTAAAGATCAGCAATGTAAAATAAAATATACCGATGAATTGGTTGCCCTTGCGTTAGATCTTGCAGAAAATACAGTAGGCACAATCTATGCACAAGAATCTCTCAATCAGCTTTGGAAAGATCAAGAAACAAAAGAAAAATATCATCTTACATTATTTAAAGCACTTTTAGTTTGCGCACAACAAGATTCAGATAAAATCTCAAAATCTAATGCGATGTATGAACTTTGGTATGATCAACCGACAAGAGAAGCATATAGAGGAGAATTGGTCGAGGCCTATTTAGATCTTTC
>JAUXUR010000012.1 GCA_030680745.1 Alphaproteobacteria bacterium | reverse complement strand
GAGCAAAAATACAAAGACAGAGTTTTAAAAAATATAATGTCGCGTGCTCAATCGTTGGGATATGTGCTGTTAAGAAAACCGGAAAATGATGTCAAAAAAAATGACTTGTTATCAACATCTTAAGTCTTGGTCATTAGAAGCAGCGGAGCTGCGCGGCAATCTTTCCACCGTCGTCATTGCGAGGGGCCCAAATTTAAAATGGGGCCCGTGGCAATCTTCTTGAAAAATTGAGATCGCCACACCCCCTGAAGGGGGTTCGCGATGACGATGCGGGATGGTTCGAAGTTGCGCCATCTAGAGGGGCGAGATAATATTATCCTCACGTTCAATCAACAATCCAAAATGTGTTAAAATCTTTTGAGCGCCCATTTCTGTTAATTGTGCATTAACATAATCATGCATAGGATCTTTTGTAAAATACTCTGCCCAATTTTCGAGTATTTCATCCTCATTTATGATGAGTAACTTTTCCTTAAGCATATAATTTAATAATGCGCTTAGTTTAAAAGGATGTGCAATTTTAGCTGTGATGAGTTCTTTGCGTTCTTCTTTTGTTAAGCTTGATGGCTTTAAGGCATAAGTTTTATCAACAATTTTCATCGCATCTGTTTCAAAAGAATCTGTGAATTTTTTAATCAAATAATTCGGCGCAAATTTATGAAGAAAAGCGTTTAACGCATTGCCAAGACATCCATTAAATTGATTACGGCCTAATTCTTCAAATTTCTCACCTAAAGTTACGGCAGCTAATGATTTGAGGCCTAAAATATCTTTTAATCCAACATGATAATAATTTAAGACATGGGTGTTTTGACTATAATCACCGGGAATGATGGCGAGTTTAAAAATATTTTCTTTTGCAATCGCCACAAATTGTTTGAGTTTTGATTCAAATTCTTCGGCATTGATATCTGCGAGTGTCGAATTGCCTAAATTAGCTTCCCGCATTGCCAAAATAACAGTATCGATTCCTGTTTTTTGACCCGTGGGGCAATGAAGAATAGCTGTCACAAATTGAATCATTTGCATTGAAAGTGTTTCTGGATCTTCGTGGTTGATCATTGTATTAAAAATATAGGCGATGGCATTTTGAAGATCTGGATGCTGATCATCATCCATTTGCCAGCCAGAACGTTCGTTTCCTTCTAATGTCATGCCCCATAATGTTTTTAAAAACCCTGTAAGAATAGGTGATAGAATTTGATTCATGCATTCTTTATTGCTAGAAGGATCTTTGGCGTCTGGTGCATATTGAGATAGAGTATAAAAATCTAGGTAACCTGGCTGTGTATCATCTGAAAAATTGAGATTGGACCAAATGCTTTTCCATTGTTCAAGCATAGAATCGCCTGTTAGGTTTGTGATGGGTAAATCAGCCAAAATACAATTTTTGAGACAATCGATATTAAAATGTAATGTCTTTTCTTGGTGTTGGGTTAAGGTATCATGAATAGATATTTCGGTGAGGATGTTTGGGTTGCGTTTGCCGAAACGCTCTTCATCAGTAAAAACAACGCGATTACCAAAAATTGTGCGTAATTCATGCTTGCCGAGCGTTTCGCCCTCGCCAAATTCTTGAATGTTTGCATGTCTTAAATCTAATAATACAAGAGAACGTGCTAAATTTCTTAAAGATTCTGGTAAAAAGCGTAAATTTGGATTATAGGATAAAGAAAGTACTTTTAAAGAGGAAAGTTGTCCTATGCTTTCAGGTAAAGAACGAAGATTTGGGTTCTGTGATAGGTCGAGATGTGTTAAGGATGAGATTTGCCCTATGCTTTCGGGTATAGCGCAAAGATTTTTATTATCGTAGATGGTAAGTTCTTTTAAAGAGGAAAGTTGTCCTATGCTTTCGGGTAAGGAGGTGAGGTTGTTGTCAACTAACATTAGTTCTATTAAATTGTTTAATTGTCCAATATTGTTTGGTAATTTTTGTGTATGAGTGTGTTTTAATTCAAGTGTTTTTAATTCTTTTAATTTTGTTATACTTTCAGGTAATGATGGAATATTCAGAACGACTAATATTAATTTTTCAATCCATTGAAAAGAATTACAAAATTCTTCAAGATTATTTATAATAAATACGGATGAATATTTATCTAAATCCGCAAAATTAATACGATTAGATAATATTTTTTTTCTAAGTATTTTTTTAGAGTGTTCGGGTGCATTTTCCAAAAATCTATCAGTGAGTTCTTCTTTTTCTTCTTGGGTTAAAACTGCTTTTGCTTGAAATGATAATACGTTAAATAGAATCAAGGTGATGAGGAAAAGTTTTTTCATTTTATAACTTTCAATTATGTGTTTTTGTTTAGGGGTTGTTGACATTTGTTTTTACTAAAATGAGCTAAAATTATGGGTTCGTCATTGCGAAAATGCCTGAGTGCTTTAGCACAAAGGCGTTTGTGGCAATCCACACTTTTAGCTTATCAAACACTCAAGTATGGATTGCCGCGCAGCTTCGCCGCTCGCAATGACGAGGAGGGGGGGGATTGCCGCGGAGCTGCGCCCCTTGCAATGACGAACTACCCCACATCATCATCGCGAACCCTCGTTCTCCTCATATCGTCATCGCGAACCCCCTTCAGGGGGTGAGGCGATCTCAATTTTCCAAGGAGATTGCCGCGGGTCTGCGTCCCTCGCAATGACGGCGGAGGGAAGATTGCCGCGGGGCCCCTTTTAAATTTGGGCCCCTCGCAATGACGATGGAGAGAAAATCGAATTTACACACCCAGTAATTTGTTTGATATTTTTATCACACATCGTTAATTTAATCTATAATTTTTTATCCAAAAAATAGCTTAAAGCCTTTGGTGTATTTTGGTATACTGACTTCAGTTTCTTTTTGAACTGTTTAGATTTTTTTTGAAAGTGGCATACAGATAGAACGCGCACATTGTTTCCCTGGACAGTGAGAGTCGCAAGACTCGAGCCAGATCCAGGGTCCAGTTAACACTCATGATCGCAGATCATGACGAAATTTAATTAAACTTGTCATGTTCTTACGAGTTCTTACGAGCATGTATGGTAAAATGATTTGAAAACGCTCAAGTGGAGGGCATCATCTCCCCCTCCTACTTCCCGCGGCGTGACCGCGGGATCCATGGTAAAGAAGGGTAATGTTAA
>JAUXUR010000011.1 GCA_030680745.1 Alphaproteobacteria bacterium | reverse complement strand
GAGCAAAAATACAAAGACAGAGTTTTAAAAAATATAATGTCGCGTGCTCAATCGTTGGGATATGTGCTGTTAAGAAAACCGGAAAATGATGTCAAAAAAAATGACTTGTTATCAACATCTTAAGTCTTGGTCATTAGAAGCGTCGAAGACGCGCGGCAATCTCAAAGATCTTCGACTCCATTTTAGATTGCCACGCCCCCTTTGGGAGCTCGCAATGACGATGTGTGAGAGATAGTAACATAATTAATATGAGTCAATTTCACCCCAATAACGCCCTAAGATCCAGCAACACCTTCTTAAGTCCAGCCATTTTCACTTTGTCATTTGGCCAGGCGCGGACAAAAATAAGCTTATGGTCTGGTCGTAATTTAACGCTACCAACTTGTTTTTGTATATAATTAATTAATTTGTCTGGTGCTTTAAATGTGTTTTTATAAAAAGAAATGACAGCGCCTTTGGGACCACAATCGGCTTTTTCAATGCCAACTTCTAGACAAAGACGTTTGCATTCCAATACATCGAATAGATTTTCAACTTCTTGGGGCAGTGGACCGAAACGATCAATGAGTTCTGCTGCAAAAGAATCTATTTCTGGTTTGTTTTTAAGGTTTGACGCACGTCTGTAAAGGCTCATGCGGACATTGAGATCTTTGACGTAACCCTCTGGTATTAATATAGGAATCCCTAAATGAATTTGGGGTGAATAATCGGGATTTAGGGGTTTGTCTTCTTTAAGCGCTAATAATGCTTCTTGCAGCATGTTTTGATAAAGTTCAACACCGACTTCTTTGATATGGCCTGATTGCTCATCGCCTAACATATTGCCGGCGCCGCGAATATCCAGATCATGGCTAGCGAGCGTAAAGCCTGCGCCTAGATGATCAAGGGTTTCAAGGACATGGAGTCTTTTTTCAGCGGGTTTGGTGATTTTTTTACCATAAGGTGTTGTGAAATAGGCATAAGCGCGTGTTTTACCGCGTCCCACACGACCACGTAATTGGTATAATTGGGATAGACCGAAATGGTCACTTTTATGAACAATCAGGGTATTAACAGATGGGATATCTAAGCCCGATTCGACAATATTGGTGGCAATTAACAGATCATATTTTTTGTTCATGAAATCTTGCATCAATTCTTCAAGGTCATGACCGGATAATTTGCCATGGGCAATGGCATATTTAATATCGGGGACGAGCTCTAGCAATTTTTCAGTGACTTTGGGAATATCAGCAAGCCTTGGGCAGATATAGAAAATTTGGCCGCCCCGATGTCTTTCGCGCAAAATGGCTTCTCGGATAATAACACCATCAAAAGGAAGGACGAAACTACGCACAGCCAAACGATCAATGGGTGGTGTGGCAATTAAACTTAAATCCCGGACACCCGATAACGCCATTTGAAGGGTTCGTGGAATGGGTGTTGCAGTCAACGTGAGGATATGCACATTGGGTTTAATTTGTTTTAAGCGCTCTTTTTGCGCGACGCCGAAATGTTGTTCTTCGTCAATAATTAGCAATCCCAAATTGGGAATGGATATATCTTTGCTTAAAATGGCGTGGGTGCCGATGACAATATCCACTTTGCCTTCGCTGAGTTCTTTTTTGATATTGGCTTGCTCTTTGGCTGTATTAAACCGCGACAATTTTTGAATGCGTAGTGGGAAGCCCTCAAAACGACGCTGAAAATTTTTATAATGTTGCAATGCCAAAAGGGTTGTGGGGACAACCACTGCTACTTGAGCGCCTGAAATGGCGGCTTGGAAAGCGGCACGAAGCGCTACTTCTGTTTTACCAAAGCCAACATCGCCGCAAATAAGGCGATCCATGGGTTTGCCGATGGTGAGATCGGACAAGACATCTGAAATGGCACTGAGTTGGTCATCGGTTTCAGGATAGGGGAAACGCGCACAAAATTCATCATAGGCACCGATGGGGGCTTGAAGTGTTTCACCTGTTTTGGCGGCACGCAAAGCTGCAATTTGAATAAGTTCTTGCGCCATTTCTTGGATGCGTTCTTTGATTTTGGATTTACGCTGTTGCCAGGCAAGTTGGCCCAATTTATCCAGATGTGTGGACTCCGATTCGGATCCATAACGTGTTAAAACATCAATATTTTCAACAGGGATGTATAATTTATCGCCACCTTGATACAGGACGCGTAAACAATCATGTGGTACATTTAAGGTGCGGATGGTTTCGATGCCGTCAAATTGACCAATGCCGTGTTCCAAATGGACGACATGATCGCCTACTTCAAGGGCGGTGACTTCGGCGATAAATTCGTCGGATCGTCTGCGCTTGACGTTGCGAATAATGCGCTCACCCAGCAAATCTTCTTCGGCCACAAAAATGACTTTATCCGTATAAAAGCCGCGTGATAAAGGCAATTTTGTAAGGAGTAAATGATTTTTAGGGTAGGGGGCAATATCTGACCAAGCTTCAATCTGCTGAATATTTTGAAGACCATGGTCTTTCATGATTTTGGAAAGTCGTTCTAAAGATCCCTCACTATGACAAGCCAGAATAACTTTGTGATTGCTTTGTGCTTTCTTCAGCCAGGTTTTGAAAAGATCGTAAATATTTTGATCAGTCTCAAGCCGCATATGGGAGAATATCGGTGGGAATTGAAATGCGTCTTCTGCATCGTCCGTTTTTTTATGTTTCGTAATAATGTGAACAAGGCGAGACGTTAAGTTGTCTTGCCATTCATCTTTCATTAAATACAAGGCATTAGGGTTTAATGGATAGTAAAGATTGTCATTACCTTTGTTCAGGAAATCAAGACGGGCTTGATAGAATTCGTTGATCTGTTCAAAACGCGCGACAATCGATTCTTCAACATCATGGCCTAAAATAATAGAGGCATTTGGCAGATAATCAAAAAGGGTTGATAATTCATCATAAAAAAGAGGCAACCAATGTTCAGCGCCTTGAATGAAATGGCCTTGGCTGATGTGATTGTAAAGTTGGTCTTTTTCAGTTGCTTGAATGCCGAATTCTTGACGATATTTTGATCTAAAACGTTGAATCGTTGTTTCGTTCAGTAAAATCTCGCCCATCGGGAAGATTTTTTGTGGCCCTGCGTCACTTAAACTTCGTTGGGTTAGGGCATCAAAATATTTAAGTTTTTCGATGTTATTGCCGAAAAGATCAAGACGAATGGGTTGGGTGAGGCCAGAGGGAAAAATATCAAAAATCCCACCACGTAAGGCAAATTCACCGACTTCACGGACAGTTTCAGTGCGGTTATATCCAATTTTAGTAAGATACGATGCCCAATCATCAAGATTAAGTTGTAATCCTTGTTTTAAAAGGCGTGTGGCGCCTTCAAATAATGTTTTTTTGGGTATTTTTTGAAGGATAGCAGCAGATGTTGTAAGGATTATAATGGGTTGTTTGGGATCATGATTTAAGATGGAGGCCAAACTTGCAATACGTTGACCGATCAGATCGCGTGTGGGCGAAACGCGATCATAAGGCAAGCAATCCCAAGCGGGAAAAATAATTTTAGGGTGATTGGGCGCAAAAAAATCAAGCGCTTCTTTGGTTTCTTGTAAATGACGATCATCTTGGGTTATAAAAATAAGATCTTTGGAGGATTGCGTGAGGGCGGTGCCCAAAAGATAGGTCTCAAAGCCTATAGGAATTGAAATAGTGCTTGATTGCTCAGTATTTAAAAAATTAGTTTTTATTGTCATGATGCCAGTTAATGAAAGTCGTAATAAAAGGATTTGAATCTTTTGGTGTTGGATGATCGCGTTTAAAATACCAATTGATCAGTTTGTCATCTGCAATTTGTAGAAAATCATTAAAATCATTTAGTTGAGCGTCAGTTATATTTTTAAGGATAAAATTCGTAAAGCGACCAATAATGATATCAGCTTCTTTGGTGCCGCGGTGGTGGGCAATATAATAAAGTCTTTTTTTCTTGGATTCTATGTCCATAGGTTTTTCAATCCATAAATTTTAGTTAAGGCATCGTATGCGAAACTGTACGAGATTATCATGGGGTGCCTTATTTTCAAACACTTTATTGGTGCGGATGTATTGTTTTTTTTGTAATTCACTAGGAGGGTGTGCGAATTTTGAACATCTCACCTCCTACGTCCCGCGACTTGTTCGCGGGATCCAGACGATCTTCCTTAAAGTTAAAATTGTATAAATTGGGCAATGACATCTTCTTTAT
>JAUXUR010000010.1 GCA_030680745.1 Alphaproteobacteria bacterium | reverse complement strand
TGGAGATCCAGGACCAATAGTTATGGGGAAGGGATTACGTGCCCTATATGAACATATTAAGGCTCGCGAAATATTTCAAAATACATTTGGTCATACTTATGGGTAATGATATGGTCGCGGGACGTAGGAGGTGGGGTAAGCAATAGTTATTAATTATCAATAGGTAATATTCTTATGGGTAACGATATGCCCGCGGCTTGTCCGCGGGATCCAGAAAGTAAATAAAGAATATGTCATTGTCCAATTTATACAATGTTAACTTTAGGGAAGATCGTCTGGATCCCGCGATCAAGTCGCGGGACGTAGGAAAGGGGTGGGGTTTATATTTATGGGTAATGATATAGAAGCAGGGAAGTAGGAAGAATTGTTGAGTCTGCATTGGTGTGAAATGTCAAAAACCTCTAGTAATAGTCAAAAAATCAAAATTCTTAATAAGGAAACGTCATGATTAATAATCAAATATTAACCACAATGGTGCTGTTAGAAGAAGCAGTTGATACGCTTAAAAGATTGCCGTCTCAATCAATTAAAGCGAAATTAAGCTCATGGCCAGATGTTGTTAAAAACACGGCTGAAACTTATGCGTCCATGCCTAATTTTATAAAACCAGCTGCTGCTAGCCCTGATGCAATTGATAGATTAGATTTAGTGTTAGATGGGCTTGTTAAATTAAATGCGCAAGAAAGACGCATTTTGTGGGCACGCGCATCAAAAATATCGTGGCGTAGGCTTGAGCAATATGAAAATTTATCGCACACAACTTTAAGAAAGCATCATCAAAGCGGTCTTGAAAGATTGAACAAGTTGATGTAGTATTGATTCAAGTTAACAGAATCATATGATATGTATGATTGAAAATAATAGCGGAGAAAACGATGAAAAAATTAGCTCTCACATCCTTATTAGTAATGGCATTTGCAGCCACTTCATATGCAGCAACGGATAGTGATGTTGTAGGTGTTACTGATACACATGTTCGCACTAAACATATGAAAAATGGTTCGCATAAATCAGAAGTCGTTGCTGCAAAACACACTGGAGACGCTGCGTCAGCTGAAACTGCAACTTTGTTTTTTTCAGGAATTGGAAAATTCCTTGATCAGGGGAAAGATGCTCTTAAAGCATTAGGAAAAGACGCAATTGGTTCTATCAATGCTAAAGTAAATAAAAACGCAACACCTGCTGAAGTTAGTGCTGCAGCAACTGCATCTTCACCAATTGGCGAAGAAAGCTAACATTATTAAGGCCCAAATTAATTTTTGGGCCTTTTTATTAGTCTAAATTTAATTAAAAATCATATTTTTATAATTAATTGTTTTGTTTATGCGACATACTTTAAAAATTCTTAATTTAGCATGTAAATATTTTTTTTTATTATTGTATAGTCGATAGACATAGGAAGGATACATCGTCACGCCTCACTTATGTATATAAGGATACACTTCGCTCGTTGTTT
>JAUXUR010000009.1 GCA_030680745.1 Alphaproteobacteria bacterium | reverse complement strand
CTAAGGTATTCATTTTTATCATTGTACAGCTCCTTTTTTTGTATCTTGTCTGTACTATGTTTTCTTATAAAAAATCAATACCTTAGATCAAATTAAAAAAGTGTCGTGTACTATGAAAAAAAATATGCTTTTTCAGAACCTGTTTTGGATGAAGTAAAAGCGTTTTTTGCAATAGCTATGAAATCAGTTTCTATTACAAATGATGAAGCTGAAGAAGTGTTTTTATGTATGTGGGAAGAGGCGTTTCAGGGAAATGAAAAAGTTCAAGAAAGATTATTTTGTTTATTTTCACGTTCAACTTTTCTCGAGACTGCAAAAAAAAGAGTGCTATTGCTAGCAGATGAAACAAAATATTCTTTGGAAGTTTTAATGGAGATGGCAATCACCCAAGAAAAATCTTGGGCGTTTTATCAAAAAGCGTTGATGGAAACAGACCTTGGGGAAAAATATACTCTTTTAAATCAGGCGATGAATAATCCAAACATGGAAGAAGCGCTTTTAATAAAAATAGCTGCTGCGCGTAATTCTTTGACAAGAGAGCTTGGAATTCAAATTCCTGTGGGTACAAATAAAAATGAAATAAGAAATTTTATAACACATTATAAAAAATATAAAAATGGAGCATTATTGTATGATTTGTATCAAATGCGTAAAGACTCAAATAAATTTTTTGCTAATGAATGTTTTAAAGCAGCAAGTGAATTAGGCTATCATTCAGCATGTGTTGATCAAGAAAATCAATGTGTTTCGAATGGAGATCTTGAAAATGCTTATAAATGGTCTTTGAAAACTGTAAAAACGGGTAATCATTTTTCAATGTACAATGTTGGTGTTTATTTAACAAATAACGGGCAAGTTAAAGAAGGTTTGAAATTGTTGTTTAAAGCTTCTGAATTAGGTTTTGTTGAAGCTATGTACGCAGCAGGTCTTTTGTTGTATAAATTTTCCGATGATTTTCTTGATCGTAAGAATGTGTTCAGTTTTATTAAAACAGCTGCAGAATTAGGTCATATTGGAGCGATTTCAAGCTTTGCAAATATACTTATGGATAAATTTGCAGATAATGATCCCAATCTGGAAAAGGCTGCAAACTTGTTTTTAAAAGTTATAAAAAGTAATGATGCTGAACAAAAAGATAAAGCTGAGGCAATGCACTATTATGGTCGTTTAATTATAAAAGGATTTGATGGTCAAAACCCCAATATGCGTATGGGAATCGAGCATATTTTAAAAGCTGCAAAAAGTGGTTGTGTTGCTGCAATGAATTGTTACGGTGGCTTTCTTATGGGGTGGGTAGATAATACGGAAGAAAAAAATATTGCGGCTGCTTATAAGTGGTTTTTAAAAGCTGCTAAAGAAGGTGATGCAGCTTCAATGTATAATGTTGGAAGAATGCGTTGGTGTGGCGCAAACGGGATCAAGCAAGATGCTAAACTTGCTAAAGATTGGTTATGCCGTGCAGTGAAAGTTGAAAATGCTGTATATCCTGATGCAATGCTACTTTTGTCTAGTTGTTTAATAAATGAATCGTTTGAAGAAAATGTTTCTGCTGAAAAGAAAAATGAATTATTAAATGAGGCGGCGCGCTTATTGTGTTTACTGAACGATTTAAATTATTTTAACGATCTTGTTGTTTCTGATGAGACATTCGTAAATAAAGTTGATTTGAACGCAATGTTAATAAAAAGTTTGTGTTTTGAATCTAAAAATAAAATTGATTTAGAAAATATTAAAATAAAAAACAATATAAACAGCATTAGATCAAAATATATTCCTTCTATAGAAGAAAAAGTTTATGCTCATTTGAATCTTGCTAAATTATACTATAATGGTCATGTTGATGGAGAGAAAAATATAAAAAAATCTTTTGAATTATTATTACCGGTTGCAAAAAATAATCATCCTGAGGCAATGAATTGTATTGCAAAATTGTTTTTAGAGGATGTAGACGGACAAGGGCCAAATCATAAAAAAGCACTTAAGTGGTTTAGGCGTGCAGCTGAAAATGGACATGTTGATTCTATGGTGAGGCTTGGATCATTAATTATTTTGTCTTTAGATTTCTCCCAAAATGATCAAAGTTTATCTGACGCACTTTTTTGGCTTCAAAAAGCTAATTCTTTAGGTAATCAAGATGCAGCTGCATATCTTGAAGTATGTGAGAATTCATTGAAAGAAATTGCTGAATCAGATATTGCGAATGAAGAAGTATTGCGTTTTGTTGAAACGAATGATGTTTCAAAGCTTAATAAAAATTTTCATCCGCTCATTATGCCGAGCAATATAAAAGATAGTAAAAATGATGTGAATAAGGATGATCATATTGAGATAGCTCAACTTGATGATACTTTGATTAATGTTGTTTTTTCTGATGAATCTATTAATGAAGTTGATGTTACGGAAACTGCTGCTAATATGAGTAGAAGCGTTGAATGTGTTAATAGCAATCCAAAGTTTAAAAGAGAACAATTGCGTAAAATTGGTTTGTTGAAAAAAAATCAAGAAAGCAAAGAAAATGATGTTCATTTTTTAAAACTTTCTGATAGAAATCAATTTATAGTTAATATTATTTTAGATAAAAGTATAAAAAACAAAAATGTTGATTATACTCAATTGGTCAATTTATTTGCAGATCCATTTTTTGAAAATCAAGTATCAGTTATTAAATCAAAATCTGGTTGTGTGATTACAGCTAAAAATTATAAAACGCTTGATTATGTTGCGGCAAGTACGCATAAAAAACATAACAAAACCTATGATGGGTTGAATCCTTTTTTTGCAAGAGATCTTCTTAAAACTCTTGCGCTTTTTGGTCTTACAGAAGGTTAAATCTATCAAACAAAAATAAATGAGGGTTTTTTTAATAGAAAAGCCTTCATCTGTTTTTTTATTGAAGTATTAATAAATATATGATACATTTTATTTTCTAATTTTGACGATCGTAATTTATTAAAAATAAAATTTAAAAGGAAAAAATATGTTTATTAATAAGCTATTATTATGTCTATGTCTTATTACATTCTTCTCGTTTAATCAAGCTGATGCCGGTTTGCGTGAAGATCTTTCTAAAAAGAAATATGATTTTTCAGAGCCAATTTTAGATGAAATACGAGCGTTTAAAGAAATGCTTGCGCAGCCGGATAAATCTGACGAGATATTTACGCTTATTTGGGAAGATGTTTGTCGGGGTAATGAAAAAATTCAATTAAAATTATTACAATGGTTTTCAAATCCAAACATGTATAAGGCCATACAAAATAAAGTGCCTTTGTTGAGAGCATCTGATGTGTATTCCTTAGATAGTCTTATTCAGACGGGTATAAGTCAAAAAAAACCTTGGGCTTTTTATGAAAAAGCATTGAGAGAAAACAATCCGCAGAAAAAATTTTCTCTTTTAAATCAGTCTGTTAATAATATTGTGTCAACAAATGGGAAGTTTGAGGCTTCTATTTTCAAAGAGCGTGATGAGATTAAAATAGATTCTTTTTCTGTTCCAATACCTACTTTTAATAATAATGTAGTTAAAAATAAAAAAAATGAAATAGAAAAATTTATATCTTGCTGTAAAAAAAATAAAAATGGTGGATTGCTAAATTATTTATACGAATATTATAAAAAATCAAATGAATATTTTGCTTTTGAATGTTTAAAAGCTGCATGTGATTTGGGTCATGTGGGGGCGATAATTAGTTATGGAAATAATTGTCATGCGAATAATGATGTTGATGGGGCTTGTCATTGGTTTCTTAAAGCAGCAGAAAAAGGCAATGTTACTGCAATGTTTAATGTTGGCACAATTTTAACAAATAAATTAAAAAAAATAGATAAATTGGAAGGATTAAAGTGGTTGTTAAAAGCTGCTGAAGAAGGTGAAATTGATGCAATGTATAATGCTGGTGTGATATTAAGAAAAATTGGTAGTGAGTCTGTTGATCAAATAAAGGCGTTTAATCTTTTTAATGTGGCTTCAGAAAATGGTCAATTAAATGCCATGATTGCATTAGGTGAAATGTATTTAGACGGTCTTGAAGGTGTTGGTTGCAATTCAGAAGAAGCAGCTAAGTGCTTTTTAAGTGCTGCCGAAAAGGAAGATGTTAATGGTATGTATCTTTATGGTGTTTTGTTAAAAAAAGGATTTATGAATCAAGAGTCAAATATCAATAAGGGTAATGAGTGGATATTAAAAGCCGCAAAAAAGGGATGTGTGGCTGCGATGAATCATTATGGTGGAAGTCTCATGGGATGGGTAGAGGATGTAAAAGAACCTAGTACAAAAGCTGCATATAATTGGTTTTTAAAAGCAGCTAAAATGGGTGATAAAGCTTCAATGTTTAATGTTGGAGAAATGCTTTGGTGGGGATGTGGCGGCATAAAAGAAAATCGTCAACGCGCAAAAGAATGGTTGTTGAAATCTGCAAATGATGGATATCTGGATGCAATGATAGTACTCGCCACACATTTGTTAGGTGAGTCATACGGAGAAAATCTTTCTTTTAAGCAAAAAAAAGTCTTATTGAATGAGGCAGTTCGTTTATTGAAGATTGCTTATGATAATCATTATTTTGCTGATTTACTTGATTTTAATGAATTGAAGTCAAAGAAAAATGTACTTGATTCGGTGGATAAAGATAAATTTAGAGTAAAATTTTCTGATAGATCTGCCTTTCGACCGAAAGCAGAAGATAAAGTTATTGTACTTATAAATTTTGCTACACTTTATATTCAAGGATATGTGGATGGGCAAAAAAATATACAAAAATCAATTGAATTGATTTTGCCGCTTGCGAAAAATAATTATCCTGAAGCTATGGATTTTATGGGGCGTATTTTTCTAGAAGGTGATGAAGGTCAAGAATTGGATCATCAAAAAGCAGCACAATGGTATAAACGTGCAGCAGAAAATGGCTTTGAACCATCTATGATGAAATTCGCAAAACTTATTATCATGTCGCCTTATCTTATTAAAAGTGATGATAATTTAAAGGAGGCACTTTTTTGGCTTCAAAAAGCTGAATCCTTAGGCATAGACGAGGCACGTAACTATCTTGAAATGTGTGAAAATTTATTGAACGAAAACGCTGAATTAGAAATTAGTGATAATGATATTTTAGAAAAAAATGATATTTCAGATCATAATATTATTGATTTCAAACAATTGAATACACCAATTGAATTGCAAGAAATTGATGTTGTTGAAAATAATAACAATAATAATATTATTTTTTTGTCGGAGATAGAAAATTGTTCTATTAATGTGGATTTCAATGATGAAAATAATATCATTGTTGATGATGCATTAGAATTAGTAGAAAGTTCGAATATTTTAGATGAAAATGTACAACAATCTAAAAATCCAAAATATATAAGGGAACAATTACGTAAATTAGCTGAATTGAAGAGAAAACAAGAAGATAATAAAAATTTTTTAAATAAGGAACTTTCTGCGAAGAACCAATTAATTGTTAATATGCTTTTGGATAGAACTATAAAATTCAAAAATATTGATTATACGCAATTGGTTAATTTATTTGCAGATCCGTTTTTTGAAAATCAAGTATCTGTTATTAAAACTAAATCTGGTTGTGTGATTACAGCTAAAAATTATAAAACTTTAGATTATTTTGTTGCAAGTACGCATAACAAACATAATAAAACTTATGATGGGTTGAATCCTTTCTTTGCACGAGATCTTATTGAAATCCTTGCGCTTTTTGGTTTTAAAGTTAATTAAAATTGTAAAAGCACTAAAGAATGTTTTTTTTGATTTATTCAAAATTATATTGATTTGCTTTTTAGTATTGCGTATGGTTACTTATAATTTTTTTTAAAATTGTTGTTTTGTCTCAGGTAATCGTCACTCATAGAATTTAAAAGGAAAAAATGTGTTTGTTAAAAAATTACTTCTATCTGTTTGTGTTTTAAGTTTTTTTTCATTTAATCAAACTGATGCTGGTTTGCGAGAAGATCTTTCAAAAAAAAAATATAGTTTTTCGGAACCAGTTTTAAATGAAGTTGAATGCTTAAATAGAATTGTTATGAGAGGCGATAATCCTGAAGAAGTTTTTCAGCTTATGTGGGAAGATGTTCTCAACGGAAATGAAAAAGTTCAAAAACAATTAAAAAAAATATTTTCTAATCCTCTTATTTATCAAAAGGCAAAAGACAGAGTACCTTTGTTGAATGATATTCAAGCATATTCGTTAGATATTTTGATTGATATTGGTGTTGATCAACAAAAATCATGGGCCTTTTATGAAAAAGCTATGAAAGAAAATGATCCAAAACAACGATATATTTTTTCAAATGAAGCATTTAATCATGTGGATCTTGCTGAGGATCCTAAAATTGTTGAATCTTATGGTAATTCTATAGATAAAAATGAACATCCTATATGTACTAGTATAAATTATGAAGGTATAAAGTGTTTTATAGAAAAATGTAAAAATTTAAAAAGCGGTAATTATTTATATGAAAATTATAATTATTATAAAGATAGTACAAAAAAAATTCAAAAAGATTTTTCTTTTAAGTGTTTGATTGCATCTGCTGATATAGGTTTTCCACCTGCTTGCCATGATCTAGTAAAAATATATGAAAATCAAAAAGATTACATAAAGAAGAAAAAATACTTATTAAAATTGATTGAAAATGGTCATGAACATTCAATGTGTTGTTTAGCCGAAACTTTGATGCAGAGTGCATCAATTTCAGACAAAAAAGAAGCTGTAAGTTTATTATTGAGGGCTGCTGAAAAGACTTCAGATAATGAGGTAGTTTGTATGTCGACACTATATGCTGGATCTATTTTAAAGGACATAGCAGAAAATAGTACAGACAAAATAAAAGCGCTTAATCTTTTAATGGAGTCTGAAAAATTAAATGATGTGGTTGCTATGAGAAAGCTTGGTGAAATATATATTCATGGCTACTTGGATGATGTTTCAAATTTCGACGAAGCTGCAAAATTCTTTATGAAAGCAGCCAAAAAAGAAGATCCAGTTTCTATGTATTATTATGGTCTTATATTAAAGACAGGATTTGATAATCAAGAACCAGATAAAAATAAGGGTGATGAATGGATTTTAAAGGCAGCAAATCTAGCGTGTTTACCAGCAATGAATTATGTATCTGGATCATTTTTTTGTAAATTTGGTAACGAAAAAAATGTGTTGGATTTAAAAGAGGCATATAAATGGTTTTTAAAAGCTTCTGAATTGAATGATCAATTGACATTATATAATTTAGGAAGAATTTTATTATATGGTTTTTCTGAAATAGAAGCTGATTCAATGAAAGCAGAAAAATGTTTATTGAAAGCTGCTGACATGGGAAACGTTGAATCGATAATAGTGCTTGCGCATCATTATATACATAAAGCACAACGTATAAAATCTAAAGGCAATAAAAACAAATTTTATAATAAATCTTATGATTTTTTTAAAAAAGTAGAAGAAAGTGACTATTTTAGTGAATTTTTTATTTCTGATAAAATATCTGATGATGAAAAAAAATTAGAAAATTTTTCTAAAAAAAATTCAAGTAATTTTAGAGTTCCAATATTTTGTTTTTCTTTAGATAAAAAAGAAAAAATTAATAGCCTTTATATTATGGCTGAGTGTTATTATAAAAAATTTTTAAATAATAAAGATAATCAACTTATAAAAAAAGCATATCAATTTTGTTTATGTGCTGCAAAAAATGGTCATTTGGCAGCTATGTATCGCGTTGCTAGTATGCTTTTAGATGATGTTGCTTTTGAAAAACAAAATCTTAAGAAGGCGCTTAAATGGTTTTTACGTGCAGCAGAAAAAGATCATATGCCTTCTATGGTGGAGTTAGCAAAATTATTTATTTTTTCTCCTGAATTAAATAAAATTGATAAAAATCTCAAAGATGCTCTTTTTTGGCTTCAAAAAGCGAATGCAATGGGTGATGCAGATGCAGGTAAATATCTTGAAATTTGTGAAAAGTTACTAAATGAAAAAAATGAATCTGATCTTAAAGATAATGATTTGTTAGATTTTATCGAAAAACAAGAAGAGTTAAGTTTAGATCTTTCTGGATTAATGCAAGCTCATACTATGCGTGACATAACAGAAAATAATTTAAATGCGCTTAATAAGGTTATTGAGGAAAATCAAGTTGAGGAGGATGTCCTTACGGTTGTTTTTCAAGAAAAAGATAATAATCTTATTGAAGATGCTGTTAATGAATCTTGGGAAATCAGTAAAGTAGATAGTTTAAATATTATTGAAAAAAAACAAGAATATAATAATCCGAAATACAAAAGGGAACAATTGCAGGCAATTGGATTATTGATAAAAAATCAAGAAAAAAAAGAAAATGATCGTTTGGGTCTAGAACTTTCAAATAATAATAAGTTAATTGTTAATATGCTTTTGGATAAAAAAATAAAATCTAAAAATATAGATTATACGCAATTGGTTAATTTATTTTCAGATTCATTTTTTTAAAATCAAGTATCTGTCATTAAAACAAAATCTGGTTGTATGATTACAGCTAAAAACTATAAAACGCTTGATTATGTTGTAGCGAGTACACATAAAAAACATGGTCAAACTTATAAAGGATTGAATCCTTTTTTTGCAAAAGATCTTATAGAAATTCTTGCTCTTTTTGGTTTAAAGGAAGATTGATGAGGCGAGGGGTGCGTTTATTAATTTAAATCACCTCTATTTTTTCTTCTGAGTACTTGTTAGAATTATATACCCAAATAAGCAGATGATCTTTTGTCGTTTTTTGAACCAGAAATTTTCAAGGTAAATCAATTGCCTGTCGTAATTTTTAGCATCAAAAATCGCATTAAATCTCATGCATAAAACTCGGGATTTCTAAATTATCCGGGTATAGATAAAAAAATTTAAAGGGAAATAAATGTCTATTAAAAATGTATCATTTTATTTTTGTGTCGTTTGTTGTTTGATTTTTACGCATGTAGATGCTGTTTTGCATGAAAGCTTTTTTAAAAAGAAATATCAATTTTCTGACCCAGTTTTAAATGAAGAAAAAGTTATATTGGAATTAATTACGAATCAACATGAAAATGCACAAGAAGTTTTTTTACTTATGTGGGAAGAAGCTCATAAAGGTAATGAAAAAATACAAGAAAAATTACTTTATTTATTTTCTAATGAGAAATGTTATGAAAGATCAAAAAACAGTGTTCCTTTGTTGGAAGATATTAACAAATATTCTATAGATGTATTAATACAGATTGGTACAGAGCAAGAAAAACCATGGACTTTTTATCAAATGGCTTTGCACGAAAACAATCTAAAGGAAAAGTATATACTTTTGAATCAAGCGCTTAATTTTGGGTGTGAACTAATAAGTGAGAAACTTGAAAAAGATATAGAAGAGGAGAGAAATAATATTGATATAAATAAATTTTTTAATCCAATTAATAAAAAAACTAATATAAAACAAATTGAAATTATTGTTGCACATTGCAAGAAATATAAAAATGGAAGGCTCTTGTTTGGTTTTTATAAAAAATTTAATTCTTTTAAATACTTAAAGGCTGCATCTGAAATAGGCAATATATCAGCTTATCTTAAACTTGGAAATTCATGCGTTTTAGATAACGATTCTAAAGGTGCATATAATTGGTTTTTAAAAGCTGCAAAAAGGGGCCACATTACTTCTATGTATAATGTTGGATGTATTTTAATGAATGATAATTTAATTGAGGAAGGAATTCATTGGTTATTGAAAGCAGCAGAAGGTGGAGATGTTGATGCAATGTATCTTGCAGGTTATACATTAAAAAATTCTTTAACTAATTCTGATGATTTAATGAAAGCCTTTAATCTTTTAAAAGAGGCTTCAATCTTAGGCAATATAAAAGCTTTAATGTATTTAGGAGAAATGTATTTAGATGGTTTTGAAGGTGTTTCTTCAAATGTTCAAGAAGCAGAAAATTGTTTTTTAAACGCAGCAGAATCTGATGATCCGGAAGCTATGTATGTATATGGAATGATGTTAAGAGATGGATCGTTTGGTTATCAGGACAATGATAAAGGTAAGGTTTGGATCCAGAAATCTGCAGATAAAGAATATTTGCCAGCCATTAACAGGATGGGTGAGATTTTTTGGTATGCTATTAATAACGTTTCAAATAAAAAAGAAGCATTTAATTGTTTTTTAAGAGCTGCGGCAAAAGAAGATCTAGGGTCAATGTGTAATGTTGCTATTATGTTGAGTAATGATTTGGGGGTAGACAAAAATATTAATGAAGCGAAAAAATGGTTCAATAAATCAATAGAGTTAGGATGCGGGAACTCAATGTTTCGTCTTTCAGATATTTTATTAAAAGAAATGGTTGAAAAAAATAATAAAGAAACAATTGTAGGGAGCAGCAATAGAAAATTATTAAATAAATCTTTTAATTATTTAACAATTTTATTTGAAGAGGGTTATTTTGATGAATTTTTTAATAATGAGTTGGCGGATTTTGAAAAAAAACAACCTAATGTTAAAGTGAATAATAAAATTGATAAAATTATAGATATAAGATTTTCTTTTTTTCCAACAGATGAAGAAAAATTAAATTCAATTTATAATTTAGGTCGAATGTGTTTTGATAAAAAACAGTATGAAAAAGCATTTAGATTTTTTTTATGTGGTGCCCAACATAATAAATCATTTTGTATGTATCTTGTTGGTTGTATGATAAAAGAGGGATTTATTAAGGGGCAAAAGGCGGATCATAAAAAAGCTGCAGAATGGTTTTTGCGTGGAGCAGAAAAAGATGAAGCATGTGCTATGGTGGAATTAGCAAAACTATATATTTTTTCACCTGATTTTAAAAATAATGAACAGAACCTTAAAGAAGCATTGTTTTGGCTTCGCAAAGCAGCTTCAATGAATGAAAAAGATGCGTGTAAATATTTGGAATTTTTTAATAATTTATTAAAAGAAAATGATGAAACTGATGTGTCTGATGATGAATTAATAGATTTTATTCAAAAAAACACCAAAATTCATCCATATTTGATGAATATAGATGGATTTAAATCTTTAAACAAAAAAAAAGAAATTAAAGTTGATAAACTTCAATTAGATGATTTTGAAATTCATGTTGATTGCACAATTGAGTCTTTATATGAAGATTCTAATGATTTTAATACAGAAGAAAATATAATTCAGATAGACGACCAACATTATAAAAATCCAAAATATATAAGAGAACAATTACGGAAAGTTGGGCTGTTAAAGCAATATCAAGAAAATAAAGAGAGTGAGAATAGGATTTTAGAGCTTTCAAATAATAATAAGTTAATTGTTAATATGCTTTTGGATAAAAAAATAAAATCTAAAAATATAGATTATACGCAATTGGTTAATTTATTTGCAGATCCATTTTTTGAGAACCAAGTATCTATTACCAAATCAAAATCTGGTTGTATCATTATAGGTAAAAATTACAAAACGTTAGATTATGTTGTTGCAAGTACGCATAAAAAACATGGTCAAACCTATGATGGATTAAATCCTTTTTTTGCAAAAGATCTGATCAAAATTCTTGCACTTTTTAGTCTTAAAGCTGCATAATTTTCTTATAGTGGGGCCTTTAGATTTTTTAAAGACCCTTTTATATTAAAACTGGGTTTGTCGAAGTTCTGCGATAATTTTTAAATAATTCGAATCTTCAGGTGTTAAAAAACCATGACGAATTAAAAAATCGATTAAAACAAGATTACAGTTAAATTTGAATAAATCATCCTCTTGAAGGTAGGCTATAACTTCTTCAATGGGGATAAGCATAAAATTTTCAACTTCTCCATCTTCATTATTGGGTACAAAATTTGCTGGTAATTCTAAATCATAGACAAAAATAGTATCACGGCGTAATTTAGGGCCGGTTTGTCTACAATAGCTTATGCCGTTAACTGCCTTTGCGCGTTCTAGGTAATCTGCTGGAATATTCGCTTCTTCTTTGGATTCTTTAACAAGATTTTCGAAAACGCTTAATCCTATGGGTAATCCGCCCCCAACGATATGATCTAATTTATTGGGCGCCATTTGTTTGGTGGAAGATCGTTTACCAATCCACATAAACATATGATCGTTTTTCATGACATAACCGTTGAGATGTACGCCATAATTTCGAAATCCAAAATAAGAAGAAGCGCCACGTCGAATTTTAAAGAGTGGTTTTTTTTCAAGGGATGGCGCAACACCATAAAATTCGTCACGAAAAGGATCAATAAGTTTTTGATTTAATAAAGAATGTAATAATGTATCAAAAAAAGATGATTTTAATTCGAAATTATGAAGCTCTGTGGATAAAACAATAGATTGATGTGTCTCTAAAAAATAAGGACTTTGCGATTGAAGAACGTTAAAGAACTCTTTTGAAATATAGCCTATTAATTGGTTGTCTATGTAAAATGGTCTAAACTCAGCGAGATTATATCGATTGTTTCGTGCAATATGTTCCAAATAGATATTGCTTTTAGGGTAAAAATCGGTTGAAAGATGTGGTTGAATGATTGTCATTGTGTAACACTTGCATTATAGGTTTTAAATTTAGCTAAGAAGTCATCTAATTGTTCTTTTGCATTTTTAATATTGCCTGGTTTTAGTGTAGAGGCAATTAATAAAAAAGCGTTTTTATAAGGTTCTTTTTCCATGTAATCTTTATATGTTTTTGATATTTCTTCAATTTTATTATAATTGCCTGTATAAACAAGACATGTCATGTAATAGAAGATATCTTTTTCTGTTGTTAAATCTTTTTGTGTGTTGCAGATAATATCATAAATTTCTGCAGCTTTCGACCATTCTTTTTGATCGATAAAAATTTGAGCTTTTAAGCGTTGGTTCTCAATATCTTGTTTGCTTGATACTAGCTTAAGCGCGTTTTCTAAATCACCTTTTTGTTTTAGAATGCTTGCTTTTAATTTTTGTCTTTCTTCAGCAAGTTCTGGTTTTATAGTGGGGGTATCACTTGCATCAAGAATGGAAAGTGCTTCGTTCGTTTTTTGATCTGCAGCAAGTGTTTGAGCCAATGTTAGACCTCTGCGTGCCTTTTCATCACCTTCAGAGCGAAATTTGAGGAGGTGGTCGAGTATTTTTTGACCGTCATTAGGAAGATTAAGTTCAAAATAGGATTTTGCAATTTTTTCTTGAATTAAGTCAGCATTTTTATCCAATGGAGAAAGCTCTTTAAATTCTTCGTAGAGAAGAATTAAATCCATTGGAGAATATTTTGAAGATATTTCATCTTTGATAAAAATATTTGTAAATGTTTCGGTTAGTTTTGTGGTGATTTCTTTATTCGATGGTTCATTGGGAAATAAAGTTATTAGGGTTTTAAGCGCTTTTAAGCCTCTTTTATGAAGGGATAGATCAAGAAGATAATTGCCCAATAATTGAATTACTTTGTATTCAAAATGATCACCACGCCAGGCAAAGCGTAAGGTTTCAAGATCTTGAATTGCCTCTTTTTTCGTAATGAATTCGTTTTCTGGTCCTTTAGAAGCAATAGCATAACGTGCATGAGAGGATGTAAAACGGTCAAAACTTGTTGCTAAAGTTTTCCATTTTTGTAAACCACCAATTTGATTGCCTTTTAAATATTCTAACCAGCCTGTTAGATAATCAATATAATTTCTTTCGTGTGAATTTAATAAGTTTTGTTTTATTTGTGCATAATTTTCATCAAATATATCAAATTTTTCTTGGGCCAAATCGTTTTTTAAAAGCCTTAGATAAACAGAATGTCTTAGGTATAAAGGTAATATAGAAAGATTTATTTCTTTGGGTGCTTCTATTGTTTTATCATCGTGCGTATCATTTTTTAGAAAATTGGCAACCCACCGCCATGTAGGAATATTTGGATCTGTTTCCAGCTGTTTGTCAGCAAAATTTGCTATTGCTGCGTCATAACTTTCTCCATAGAGATTAGAAATACCCATAAGGCCTTGAAAATAAGATGATTTTTCAGATTCAGGTGTTTTTTCTTTGAATGACCTTAAAAGATTTTGTGTTTCTGCGCCTAAATCATGTGCAATATAAAATGATGCTAAATCATAAATAGAATTGGGTGAGGGTGGATCTGTTTCAATTATTTTTTCTTCATGAATATTGCGATCTTTTAAAAAATCATTTGAAGGGTACCATTTTGTTAAATCAAAAAAAGTATTGCTTATATGTTGAGTGGTAGGTTCTGGGTGATCTGGTGCTTTTTCAGTGGTAGGTTCAGGATGAGCAGGCTTGTTTTCTGCGATTGTTTCAGGGTGGATAGGCGTTTTTTCAGCGATAGGTTCTGGATGAGGAGGTGATTCTTCTGGTAAAGGTATGCGTGTTTTGTTTGCTTTATTTTTTAAATTTTTTGCTGGATCTTCTTCTTTTTTTAATGTTTTTATTGATTCTTCAGTTTGAGGAAGTTCAACTTTTTTTGTTGCTTCATGTTGTTCAGGAAGTTTTGGGTTATTCTCTTCTTTTGTAGGTGGGGTTTTTGATAATTCTGCATTTGACGATTCAGTTTTGGTAGGTTCTTCAATTTTTGGCTCAACATGTTTTACGTTATTTTCAGTTTCTTGTCGTAGATCTTCTTTAGGGTTTTCTGTTAGTTCTGGGGCAACACGTAAACCATGAGGTCTTGAAATAGTAAGTAATTTATTTTCTAGTTTGAATGTTAAATCATCGGTATAAGGAATAATTGATAGACCTGCGGATGTTTTTAATAGTTTGAAATCAATATATTTTTGTTCAGTAGGAATCGCAAAATTAGAATCTGTTTCAAGAAGATAAAGATCTTCACCTGTTAAAGGGTCTTTGAATTTTATGGGATCCGAAAAGGTTTTATTATTTTGTAAGGGTATCTCAATTTTTGAATCAAGAATGGATTCACGGCTTAGTTTGAAGGGTGTTTCTTTCTTTGTATCTTCAGTTTTTGCTGCTTCATTAAAGAAAAGTTTTACACCTGTTTTTTCATAAATCAATTGAGGCATTTCAGTTTGGGGTGCGTTCAAAAGAAGTGCTGTAAGTTTGTCTTGTTTGAAGATTTTGGGCAAATATTTTTTGAGTGGTGTTATATCCCAATTTTGTTCTGAGTTTTGAACAAGCCAAAGGTTTGTGCCACGTTTATAAAGAATAGGGTTCACTTTGCCTTTGATAGGAATGAAGATTTCATCAATATTGTTTTTTGTGTTGATGCGAATTTTTTGTGATGCGGGTAAAATTTCAGTTTTTTGAATAGCTTTTGTTTGATCTATACGTCTGAGGGTTGAATGTGAATTTTTGACTGATGTGTTGTAGATAGGCTGCGCGCGCGCTTTACTTTCAAAAAATATATCCAGAACAATTTTAAATCCTTGTTTGTAATGACGTGCTGATATTTTTTCTTGTGCATTAGGATAAGCTTCAAAAGAAAAAATCATTTGATTTTGTTGTGTTTTTACTCCTTTAAATCCAACGCGGCGTGGTAATTTTGGGGTCATTATTTGAGGGTCAAATGTAGTCAGACGGTCAAATGTGATGGTAATATTATTGCCTTTTTCTTGAACATTGTAATGCGTATCACCGATCCATTCAAAAACAATGCGTGCAAAATTATCTTGGTTAAGAACACGTATATCCAACGGAGCATGATAGCGTGGTATGTAGGCTTCTAAATTAGCTATAGAAAATAAAAAAAATATGAAAAATCTAACTGTGAACTTCATAATGAACCACTTTCAAAAAGGGCAATATCAACGCGTCTTAAAAGTAGATTGGAATCTGCTTTATTTTTGGAGGCCTTTACGAGTTCATCTAATAAAAACGGATTTGTATCCAAAAAGCCCTGTGTTAAAATAGGATGATCGTAACCACCATCTAATAATGCTTTTTCTACAGACAAAGCGCGCGCCAGTGAAAGTTCCCAATTGGATATATAGGGACCGCCTTTAATGGGCCTTGGATCGGAATAACCATAAATTTGAACCCGATTAGGTATTGTGCGTAAACCTTCAGCAAGTAAATTTAACGCATGTTGAGATTCTTTTTTTAAGGTGGCTTTTGCTGTATCGAAAATAAGTTCAGATGGCATCGATAAAATAACGCGATCATTAAAAGGAATGATAATCGCTTGTTTTAAAAAAGGGATATCTTTGATTTTTGCATTAATAACATTAATTAAATAATTTAAATTAAGGGCTGGCGGTGGTTGTATATTGAAAGCAGCAGTTCCTTGCTCGGGGATGGGGCTACCTTGACTTTTTTCTGGGTAAAATTTTTGCGGAAAATGGTGTTCTAATTGTTTTTTTTTGAGTTCGCACATTGAAAAAAGGAGAATAAAAAAAGAAAGCAAAAGGGATAACATATCAACAAAAGTAATGACCCATAAGGGGCTTTCCTTTTTTGGTGTGTATTTTGGACATTGCGTTAAGTGTGTTTCCATTTAATAGGCAAACCCTAGCTTTAATTACCTACCCTATGGCCAAACTCGTTATAAGATCTGTCCAGAATGGCCAATAGTGGGTTTATATTTTATTGTTAAATCTACTATAATTCAAAAACATATGATTCGCATCAATTATTAATTTGGCAGTGTTGTGTTTTTAGTTTGAGCTGATGACCTAAATTGAAAAACAATTGAATCCTTTAATTTTTGATTGAATCCAATTGAAAAATGTTGTTGATTTACGCCATATTTTTGAAAATTACGTGCTATCTGGCCTAGGATTAATGCACTCGTTTTTTGCCCATAAAAAAGAAAATCATTTTCATTAGGGTTAGAATCCGTTTTACCTATAAAAACTGTTAATTCAAGAGGTATGTTGTTGATTTTATCTTTCATAAGATAAGCTAATTTTTCGAATAAAAAATGAGATTTTTGTAATAATTTTGGGTTATTTTTTGAATCTACGATTTTATCAAATGATACTTTTACTTCTATCAATTCGCCTTTTCCTGTTACATTATAATATTTTTGCGGCATTATATTTTTAAAAACACCTTTAATGCGTTGATCATAATCACCTCCATTTTCATAGCCTTGCGTTAAAACAGTTTTATTTTCTTGAGGGGAGGTATTATCTCCCTTAAATTGTTCATTCACGCTTTCAAGTGTTTTACTAACTTTTTGTTTTTCAACAGTTGAAATAGACGTTAAAAAAATAAAAAATGTAAATAAAATGAAATAAAGACTTAAAAATGAAAAATTGGGATCAATTTTTTTAAGTGAAAATTTTTCTTTATGCGGTTGTTCAAGATAGTCGAAGCTCACTATTGATTCCCTTAAATCTTTGCTTTTTTTATTAGGTTACACCTAAATAGTGCTATATGGGAGCAAAAAAAACAAATTGTAAGAGAAAAATTAAAAAAATTTTTTGTGCTTATTGTAAGGTCTTAATATTTATATAATGATTATTTTTATTTAAATATTATTGTTATGTCCATTAATAAAATATTAATACTTTTTTAATAAAATAGTATTATGAACAAACAAATATAAAATGTTTTTCATGAAAAAATAATATTAAAAACTGTGAGGAGAAAAAAAATGTCATTAGGAACCATTTTGCTGATTGTTTTGATCCTTGTTTTGGTAGGCGCTTTGCCAACATGGGGATATAGCAGTTCTTGGGGATACGGCCCTACTGGAATTATTGGGGTTGTTCTTGTTATTGTCCTTATATTATTCCTTATGGGGAAGATATAAACGCTATGTTGCAATGTCATCTTTAAGTTTAGTCGGAGTTGGCATTGCAAATCATTTATAAATCTTGCTCTTAAGGAGATAAATATAATGAGAAATTAATTTTTTATTATATTAAATAATTATTTTAATTTATTAATATCATGTTAATGATTTTTAACGTATTGTATTTATACAGGCAAATAAAAAACAAAAATAATATTGAAATTTTCAAGGAGAGAAAAAATGTCAATAGGCACAATTTTACTAATTGTTTTAATCTTAGTTTTAATAGGTGCATTACCTAGATGGGGATACAGCAATTCTTGGGGGTATGGTCCTTCTGGAATTATCGGCACTATTCTTATTATCGTGCTTATATTGTTTTTGTTAGGAAAGATATAGTTCTTAATTGTATAGTCAAATATCTTGAAAACGCTCAAGTTGAAGGTCGTCGGCCCCACTCCTACGCCCGCGGTCAGATCATTATTCATAAATACATCCCCTCCTACGTCCCGCGACTTGTTCGCGGGATCCAGATGATCTTCCTTAAAGTTAACATTGTATAAATTGGACAATGACATCTTCTTTATTT
>JAUXUR010000008.1 GCA_030680745.1 Alphaproteobacteria bacterium | reverse complement strand
ATGCATAAAAAATTATTTATATTTTCGTTATTCGTGAACACCATGTTTTCTGGAATTTCTTTTGCAATGGACAATAATGGGGGTGATCCATCTGACAGTAATAACAATGGAATGTTGCGAAAAAGAGAACGCGCTGCAGATACAACAATTATAGAAGCGCCTGCCAGCAAGAAAATACAAACCGAAAACACACTAATTTTGGATAATATGAATGCGAATCATTCCGCCCTAAGTTTGCTTGATGCAAACATTCGTGAATTCATTACAACATTCCAATCGCTTAGATTTGATTCTGATTGCGATGATTCTGAAAAAAAATCATTCATCAAAAAAATATTAAAAAAAGATAACCCCCTTTTGATTCTTCAAATAGTAAAAAAAATTATAGACATCCGAATAACATCCATAGATTTGAGTGATGATGAAAACTGTTGGAACGACTTAATTGCTGCGTTAAATACACTAGATTCAAAAAATTATAATGATATCATTGAAATCAGTAAATTGTTTGACACAACACCAAATCCTTGGGATTCATACTCCTATGTCGAATTAATAAAAATATATAATTTACTAAAAAATAAATTTCAAAATGCTAAAACTACCTTTAAGATCTTAACGGAAATAAAAAAAGCTATCCGTTTAAGCCCACTTCCTTACTCCTACAAAATTATCGTTAAAGCACTTTTAAACACACAAAAAGATATATCTTCTGAAATTGAAATAATCAATCAATTTAGCAATTCTCCTTGTTATAACATTAAACTTTTTGATCATTTTATAGAAATTCTTAAATCAAAATATCGCAGCGATGATTTTAAAACTAAGGGCTTTCAAAACATTATTAATCCGTTATATGTCAACACAATCAATGAATTGGTTAATATTTCAAAAGAAAGAGACATTAAATCTATAAATGATATTATATACACTTCACAAGAAGTAGATGTTGATTCAAAAAATTTCTTTTTCTTTATGAATTTTCTAAAACAATTACATCCATTAAAATTTGACAAAATTATCAATCGTACTAAAGAATTAGCTACAGATTTATTAAATCAATACGAAGAAATCACCATTAAAGACAAACCATATAGACCCAAAGGATTACCTGCAGAAAAATATAATTTATTCCTTCCATATCAAAGACTTATAAACATACTCAACCGAATTGATCCAACTTATTACAATCAATTTGATATTGAACTTTTGATGTACGTCTATCACCTTGCCCAGGGTAAAGATTGGGATTCCAACGCTTTAACAAACGCACTTACTACACTTAAAAAGATTAAAGGAGGCAGAAAATACTTAGTTAGCGGCTACTGGTACATGAGTTTTAATGAATCAAAAAGGGATTTTAAAAAAATAATGGATTACACCAACCTAATTACAGATGGAAAAAACTTTAATGCTTCAGACTATATTAAGATATTAAAAACATCAATAAAATTAATTAACCTTGGTTTTATTTCTATAAACGAATTATGTTTATTTAAAAATATAAAAAATATTAATGATTATTTGAATTCTTCAAATGCTACAGATTTATGTAGGCTGATAAAATTATTAAGTATAATAAGAAAAGAAGAAAGAAGTAATGTTTTTACAGAAAAAAAATTATTATTACATCTCGGTAATATAGATAATATAAAAAAATTAAAATATGTTAAATATATTAATCTACTTACTTCGTTAGATTGTGTTAACATTATCAGCACTTATCTTACATCTTTCCCTGAGACAATGGGAGATTTAATTAATCTAGAAGAACTTAAGTTCACCGACAGCCAAATTACATTTTTACCTGAGACAATCGGTAGTTTAACTAAGTTAAAAGAGCTTAACCTCTACAAGAACAAACTTACTTCTTTGCCTGAGGCATTCGGTAATTTAACTAAGCTCGTAAAGCTTGATCTATCCCAGAACAAACTGACTTCTTTGCCTGAGATAATCTGTAATTTAACTGAGTTAGAAAAGCTTAACCTCTACAATAACAAACTTACTTCTTTGCATGAGAAAATTGGTAATTTAACTAACTTAGAAGATCTTAAATTCCCCCTGAACAGTCTTACTTCTTTGCCTGGGGCAATTGGTAATTTAACTAAGTTAATAAAGCTTCACCTCGGCTGGAACAACCTTACTTCTTTGCCTGAGACATTCGGTAATTTAACTAAATTAAAAGATCTTGAACTCTGCAGCAACAACCTTACTTCTTTACCTGCAACAATCGGTAGTTTAATCAATATACAAAATCTTAACCTAACCATGAATGCTTTAACTACTATCCCCGCCAGTATAACTAATTTAACCAACTTAACTGTATTAGATCTCACCGGTAATCCCTATCTTCTTCCCCAAAGCGACAATCCTTTAGAATGGGGCAAAGACGAATTGAGGGCTCGTTTCGGTGATCTAGTCATATTTGATGATGCCTCCTTAAAGTCTATGCCCAACGAAACAAACGCAATAGATGTATATTCAGCTTTAGACAAAAAACCTTTGCGCATCAATCGCAACGTTTTTGCAACCAATAAATTACCTGAAATTAACGTGAATAAGGTCTTTAACGGTCATGAAATGCTTGATGTGTTAGAACAAATTATGGCGGATCTTAACTTTTACGATGAGGCAAAACCAGGCTATCTTTCTTACGAAATGCTTGCCAGTGATTTTGCAAGTGATGCCAAAAATCAAAATCTTTCAAATCTTGATAAAGTGTTTCAATATCTTATGCCGCGTTTAACAGGCTATATCAGGGCTCTTTATAAATTACCGTTGATAGGGAATGATGTTAAACCATGGAAAATGTATAAATCTCAAATTCCTGAAACCCAAAAAGCACTAACTTTTATTATGGATCGCATCAATCATACCATTGATCCAGACGCCAAGATGTTATTGTTTAACTTACTGGTAAACGGTCTTTTGCACTGCCCCACAGGCCAAGCAGAAGGTATCAATTCTGTGGCTTATGCACTATCAGAAAATGGATATCAAACAAATAATTTTAAGGACAATTTAAAACGCTTCTTAGCTGTTAAGAAAAATGCACATTTTACAACGGCTATTTTGGCAAAAGCTGCCAACAATTCACAAAACGTTCACTTAATAAGCGCTTATCGCGATCAATTAAAAGATGAATTGGGCTTAAATGCTGCCATCACTTCTTATCAAGAACGTATGGGCACTATGGGGCAAGATCCTTTTGCGGAGAATAAATGGAATGTCGTTCAAACGTTTTACGGTCTTGTAAGCCCCGACCGTCTTATTGATTGGGTCATGCAAGCATCTGAAACAATTGAAGATGCTCAAGATTTTAAAGATGAACGAGCAATTGGATTGAAGAAATTATCGCCTGTTGATCTTGAAAAGGAAATACTTCGTTTAAGGGCTAAAACACGGCAAAACAGACAATTCCGTCCATTTACAGCGGGTTCGATCGCTGAATATTTATACAGCGAAAAACTTATATCTGACGATGAAAATGATACAAATTGGCAAAAATATTTTACAGCCAATCCTTTAGATACAGATGGTGCGCCTGCAATCTTAACCCGTGATGGTGCTAAAGCCATCCTGATTCATGAGGGTTTTTTAATCGATGATTCCGTAAAAGATGAAATGATTGTTGATAATACAAGCAATAATTTTAATAATTGGAATTCGATTGATGATTAATCAGTGCGGTCAACGCATTATAATTTGAGACTCAAAAAGCAGCGCGAAATTTTGTTTAATTTTCGGTAGGCAAGGGTTGTATCTCTCTCAAACTATAATGCGTCTTCCATACGGCTTTTTTTAAACCTTAGATATAAATTCAGCTATTCATTACAACAAATGCTTTATTATACTTTAACACTAAATCATCATTTAATAAAAATAAGTAAATATTATTGACATAATAAGAATAAAAATGATAGAATTTACCATTAAATTAAAGTTTTTTATTGTTGAGGAAAAATAGATGCATAAAAAATTATTTATATTTTCGTTATTCGTGAACACCATGTTTTCTGGAATTTCTTTTGCAATGGACAATAATGGGGGTGATCCATCTGACAGTAATAACAATGGAATGTTGCGAAAAAGAGAACGCGCTGCAGAT